>JAAFHL010000105.1 GCA_013298365.1 Bacteroidota bacterium
CCCGCTTTGTCGTCATTTAAGCGAGTATCAAATTTTGTATCCTCATCATACATAAGATTTGCGGTAAAGTTGATGCCCAACCATTTTGTAGCAGCAATAGATAAAGAGTTTTGCCATAATTGCACATCTATTGTGCCTGGGCGCCCCGCCATATCCCTGCCTGCAATTTGCTCACTTTTGATATAATTGGTAAATAATTGCAGTTTTGTAGAATAAACAATGCGTTTCAAAATCTCTTTACGATAACTCAAATCTAAGAAAGAACCAAACTCATAACGCATTTTTTGGTCATCATAAATGCTGAAATTTTTCCGCAAAGAATCAATGCTACAAACCGTAATTTTTGAGTTTACAGGAGAATAATACACACTAAAATCTTTGAACGGTTTCCAATCAAGTCCAAGCCCAAAGTTGATAAGTCCAGGTGCCATGAAACCAGAATTTACCTCTTTTTGTTTCCCAAAAACGGTTACAAAAGGGTCTTTGAAGCCCACCATAAACTGTGTTTGTAAATTTCCTAAGCCTGCAACACTCAATTTTGGCGTTAAAGCATAGCCATACTTGGAGGTAAAACTGATAAGGTCTTGGTTTTTCCCCTCAGCTTTTTCTTTTCTATATGAAGTAGGTTTTCCCGCCGAATCTACCGAATTTGTAACCACAAAAGTTTGTTGTAAACCGCCCAACATTAATTTGAGGTCATTGTCCCAGTTGTGTTTACCTTTTTTCCAGTTTGTTGTAAAATTAAACTTCCCAAGCGCACCTTGTGTATTATTGCTATTGCCCGAAGTCTGATAGGTGGAAAATAAAGAACTCGTAAAATTTAAAGAACCTTCCCCTTTGTAAGTAAAAACACCTTTTTCGGTGGGTGCATTGGCTTTATCCTGTGCTGAAAGGCTATAAACGATAGCCGCCATTGTGAGAATGGTAAAAATAATTTTCTTCATGAAAAATGAATTGATTGTGTAAATGAATGGATTTAACTACAAATTTCGTATGTTTTGACATCATACATGGATTTAGGTCACATTTTTCATTTTTTACATATAAAAATATGTAAAGAACGAGTGAAAAATAAGTTGTTAAGGTTGTCCATTCTGTAAGAATCCAGAAACCTCATACTTAAACACTTAGCTTTTCTGGATTCTTGCAGAATGGTTATCTTATTTTTCACTCATTCCTTAGGTATCAATATTTATATTTTTTACTGCTTATTTATTTCCATAATAATAGCCACTGCATTTTTATCCTTGGCATCACATTCAAATTTCACCAAATCTGCCGCTTGAAAACTCACACTTTGTACTTGTTGTTGTCCCAATGCCTCGTTCACTTTTGCCGCATAATTGCTTTGTCTGCTTTTATTGATAGCCTCATTCATTGCCTTAAAATCTATCTCTTTTTTGGTAACAACCACTGCCATATAGTCCTTATTACCCACTTGGTCTGCTTGCATAGAGTGGTCTTTGGGGAAAAGGCGAGTGCCTGTTATGCCACAAAAAGCCGAATGTTTGGCAGTATAGGGAAATAAAACATAGCTTGAGCCATCTGTTTCTTGCCCAAAAATATAGGTATAACACTCTATGGAATTGCTTACTTCCATTTTGAACTTAGTGCCTTTACGAATTGTAGCAGAGGTAAACGTATTTTTTCCCGCTGATTTCATCGGAATATATTGGCTGCCACTGTTTGTAACCAAACCTACCGAAACCGCAAATTTACTTGCATCTGCTGAATTACGTTTAGGAAGCGGGTCCATGCCATACGCTTCTTTTACAAATTTCTTAAAATCTTCATAACGCACCCAAGCCACACCATTTGAACCCCAATCATTGCCCCAACTGTTCATAATTTGGAATGCACCACCATCTTTTTGGTCATCATAGCCAATCACACACATCGCATGACCACCAAAGCCTCGCTGACCCATGTCCCTTGAAGTAGGTCGCCAAACATCACGCCCAAACATATTTTCCATAAAGCTACCCCCTACCATCATACCAATCACAACCGGTGCATTTTTGGCAAGGTGCTGACGAATCGAATTGATATCTATACCATAATCGCTATCACTTGCCGTAAGACGGTTATAACCTCTAATCCTAAATTGAGTTGCTTCTTGTTTGAGGCTTGCAGAAGGTTGTTTATCGCAATCGCTTGCATTGTAAGGAAATTTCTCAAAATCTACTGAGCCTTGTTTTTGCATTACGTCCATGGCACGATTGATATATGCACCTTGACAATCAGGAAGATGCACTTGATTATACAAAAAAGAAGGACTGAACGCAACTTGATTACCCGCTTGTCCCGTAGCCACCGATTCCATAATCGTGCGTGCTGCATAGACACATGACCATGCCACACAAGAGCCTTGTTCTCCCTGATTGAGGCGTTTAGGTGCATATTGCAATAAACTTACCCGTGCTGGAACGGGATTTTTTTCGGGAGAAAGTGCCGCAAAAACGCTTGCCGAGTCAAAAACGGATTGTTTCATATCGCAGCCACGCTTCAACGCAGAATTATCTACAATTTCATCGCCACCACCGCCAGTAGTAGTACTCGTACCACCAAGTCCTCCCAGAAAATAAAATGCAGCACCTATAACCGCTACTGCAATAGTAGCTTTGGGATATTTGCGAAACATACTAAACAACAAAGGTGCTAACATTAGTAAGCAACCTGCACCGCCACCACCACCTTTACTACCACCACCGCCATCATTAGGGCTATAATTGTCATTGTTGTCGTCTTCGACCATTCGTATAGGCATATTTTTCTTTTTAGTTAATTTGTGAATGTTTGTGACCCAAATATGCCGCTAAGTTACACGATTTGTATGGAATTTAGCTATTTTTAGTAGGATATTTTTGCTTTTTTTGAGAAAAGATTTCCTTTTCCGCAATTCTTACTGTACTTTTGTCATAGAAATTAAACAGATTATGAACTTTACTCACATTTTTAATACAGGTTATGAGGTAATGTTGGCGGCACTTATTTCTAACATCACTGCTCAAATTGCCAAAACCATTGTCAATGCTATCCGAAAAGGGGCTTTTGAGTCGCATATGTTGTACTCCACAGGGGGAATGCCTTCAAGCCATAGTTCTACTGTTACTGCGGCAGCTACCGCTATTGGCATTGTATCGGGTTTTGATTCCAGTATTTTTGCCTTATCTGTCATTTTTTCCTTGATAACCATGTATGATGCTCAAGGTGTGCGTATGGCAGCAGGGCATCAAGCCGCTATTTTGAACCAAATGTTACGGGAACTTTTTTCACAACACCCCACCCTTAAATTCAAAAATCTCAAAGAATTATTGGGACATACACCTATGCAAGTACTTGTAGGTGCTATGTTAGGAATAGGCGTAGCCTTTGCATGGCATTTTGTACTACAACCAAATATAGGAGGATAAATGGACTTATCTATGGCTTTACTTCGAGAACATTCTCGTCAAAATATGTCAGGTATTGCGACATATATTGGAACAGATATACAGAAATTTGAGGAACTTATGCGCTTTGTTTTGCATGGAAAAGATAAATATCCATAATTTGCTGCGTGGGTAATGACGATATGTGCCGAAAAGGAACAAAATTTATTTGTACCGTATATTTCGCAACTTTTACCTTTATTGCAAGATAAAAAAGTATATTTTGTAGTATAATTAAAATAAATATGTTGGTAACGGAGATAGGGCTTACTTAGGTTTCGCAGTTTCTTAACTCTCCAAAACGACATGAATACCATCAAAATCCTATAAAACCAAAAAAGATGAAAGAGGAAAACAATCTCGTAGCAGACATAAAAAAATTGCTACAAAATGCCCAAAGCAAAGCCTACAGTACCATCAATTTCCTCATGGTAGAAACGTATTGGCATATCGGCAAACGCATCGTGCAAGAAGAACAAGCGGGGAATGAGAAAGCCGAATACGGGAAATATTTGATAAAGGCGCTTTCAAAGGAACTTTGTTTGGAATTTGGGAAAAGTGTTTCCATTGCAAATCTGAAAAATTTTCGCCAATTCTATCTCACTTTTCCCAAATTTGAAATTGGCTACACAGTGCGTAGCCAATTGTCATGGTCGCATTATCGTGCCATTATGCGTGTGGAAAATCTACATGCAAGAAATTATTATATTCAGGAAGCCGCCGAACAAAATTGGAGCAGTCGGCAGTTAGAGCGAAATATTAAAACGCTGTATTATGAACGGATTTTATCTACACAAAATAAAGAAAATGCGCTTGAGCAGCAAACACTGATGCAAAAACATCAGCCTAAAGACTTCATCAAAGACCCTTTTGTACTGGAATTTTTGGGCATGGAAAGCATAAAAGGCATTTCGGAAAAAGAATTTGAAAGTGCCATTATGCAGCAACTAAAGCAGTTTTTGTTAGAATTAGGTAAAGGATTTTCTTTTGTTTCCGAACAATATCGAATTACTACCGAAACCAAGCATTTTTACATAGATTTGGTCTTTTACAATTTTTACTTAAAATGTTTTGTGTTAATAGATTTAAAGATAGATGAATTATCGTATCAAGACATTGGGCAGATGGACATGTATGTTCGCTTATTTGAAGATACGTTGAAGGTAGAAGGCGATAATCCGACTATTGGTATCATTCTTTGTACCGAAAAAGATGATATGATTGTAAAATACAGCGTATTAGATGAAAACAAACAACTTTTTGCGGCTAAATATTTGTTATATCTTCCTACAGAAGCCGAACTTCGGGCAGAATTAGAACGGGAAAAGCAGCTTTTTTTACACAAAAAGCAACAAGAAATGGAAAACCTTTCTTCGTAGCGGCGATTCTCCCAAAAAAAACAAAAGAAAATTTTGAAAAAATGCGTTTTCATGCGTTTCTTTGTGAGAAAATACAACTAAAATACGAAAAACATGGATTTTTTTCAAGTGCAAAGCCTACTTCTCGCTTACAAAACAGATTTATTCCTAAAATATAAACTACATACCTTAGCTATTTTTGGCTCGGTAAGCAGAGGGGATAACAACCTTAATAGCGACATAGATATTTTAGTCGAATTTAAACAACCCATCGGAATTGCTTTCCTGGATTTGGCAGATGATTTGGAAGAAATCCTTCAATCCAAAGTGGATTTAGTGAGCAGAAAGGGCATAAAAGACAGGTATTTTCAACATATAAAATCCGAATTGAGATATGTCTAAACGAGAAAATAGGGAACTTGTCCTAGATATTTTAGAAGCAATAGAAAAGATATTCCGCTATACGGAAGGCATGTCTTATGAATCTTTTTCTGCTGATGAGAAAACCATTGACGCTGTAGTTAGAAATGTTGAAATTATGGGAGAAGCAGCTAATAGGATAGAAAAAGAACTCAGAGAAAAATACCCCTTAGTGGAATGGAGAAAAATTATTGGGCTTAGAAATAGAATTGTTCACAAATATTTTGGAATAGATATAGAAATTATTTGGACAATTATCCAAGAAAATTTGAATCTATTTAGACGAGAATTACAAGAAATGAAAAAGGAACTATAACCTATATAACAACAGTATGAATATTATAAACTAGCCGATAAAGCCTGAAAAGCAAAAAGCATGGCATTGACTTGTCTGTGTCCTCACAGATAAGGGCGTAAGACAATCACCCAACAGGCTTATGCTTCTTATTACGCCCTCGCATCATCACATACGCCAAAAAAGCGAATCCTAACACACTTAACAGCATAAGCAAAGCACTAAAATAATATCCTTTTCCTGTAGAAGTGGGTTTTATTCCCTCGCCAAGTGCTTGCACATCTTCATTTGCCTCCGAAAGAAGCCGTGTTCCATAACAAATTTTTGTTTTTGTGGTAAATTTCTTTTTGGCATAAATGAGGTATTTTTGCCCCACTTCAAAGCGAAAGCCGCAATCTTTTTCCCAAGGCGTATTGACTACCAAAATACCGTCTGAGGGCATTTTCCAACTATTTTCTACCACAAATGTAGCCTTCCACCCGCCTGACATCCAGTTAGTTGTAACTTCTGTGGCTTTGCCTACAAACACAATATTGGCACTGTCATAAGCGGCTTGAAAAGTAGGCTTTTGGCAGTCGCAAGCAAAAATAAATTGCCCCCAAAGAGCTATCAAGATAAATAAAATGTATTTCATAATTTGTTGTACAAAGGTAGTGTTTAAATTTGGTTAAAATGTATGATTTGCTACTTTGTCCAAATCATACTTCTCGCATCACTAAACGCTCTATTTCCGCAGCAAGTTGCATGTCTTTGTCAGTTATAGCATTTACGTCATGTGTACATAAAGTGATAGTTACCTTATTATATACATTTGTCCAGTCAGGATGATGATTTATAGATTCGGAAATCAAAGCCACCTTTGTCATAAATCCAAATGCTTGGATAAAATCCTGAAATATAAATACCTTTTTAAGGGCATTATTTTTCACCTCCCACCCCGCTAAATGCTTAACGGCTTCGATAGCCTCACTTTCTGTATATCTAATCATATTTATTTTATAGTTTGCTTAACAATAATAAATCCTAAGTTCACACATAAACACAACTACGCCATTAAAGTTAGCTTTTTCGTATTTTTAGCAAGGTTTTATGTAAAAACTTGTATATTATACTTTATCGCCAGAAAAAATGGAGAATTAAAGATGCGCTATGCTGAATTATGCGAAAAATTAGTCATAACGAAATTGATACATTCATTTTATCCCTAATTTATGCCAAAAATTTGAAGCCTTCAAAAACAAGGACTTGAAAAAATTTCGTGGCACATAAATTGAATATCTACCCTATATTTTCGCTTAATCACTACCAAAACATCAATTATACGACAAATGCTTAGAATATTTTTCATTTTTTTTCTCCTTTTGGGAAATTTCAGTTTCCTTTCTGCACAAAAATTGGCAGATTATGAACAGCAATTAGATAAAATTTATGGCACTAAATTAAGCAGCAAAGTATTATTGATGGGAACATTTCCTTGTGCCTATCCGCAGGCGGTTTCCTACAAAAATGCAAAACCTGCCCAAATAGATTTGCGGGTAGATACCTATCAGAAGGAATTGGAGCGCATGGCAAAGCAAATTCAAAAATACAACCCTACCGAGATATTTGTGGAAATCAATCCTGCTGTGCAAGGCTGGGTAGATACCATGTATTATTATTATCGCACAGACATGAAAGACAGCCTCAAAAAATATCCTGGATTTTACAATTCTGAATATGTGCAAATCGCTTTTCGCATTGCTAGACTCTGCGATATAGATGATATTCAATGTGTTGATGCCTTAGGTGGAAATATACATTTTGGCAAAAAAGATTCGTTAAACAGTGTGCTTACCCAAACTGCCTATAAAAATACGCCCGCTGCCAAAGCAAACGAACAGAAATGGAAGCAATTTTTTGACAAAGAAAATGAGATGATGCAAAAACTTTCGGTAATAGAATATTTGCTTTACCTCAATTCGCCTAAACGTTTGCAACGGGCGCAAATGGCAGAATTAGAGACCGTGGAGGTGGGAAATGACCTTTTTCCTTCGGGGGCAGATGCCGCAAGCCTAAACTATAACCGAAATTTGCGGATTTATGCCAATATTTTGCGCCGCCTCAATCCCACAAAACCACATAGGGTACTTGTCTTATTTGGCGCAGGGCATATTCCTCAACTTAGTCAGTTTTTTGAGTATAATGATGATTTTGAATTAGTTAAATTGGTTGATGTGCTGAAATAATGTTTTAGGGTATCTATTTAGTACAGTTATTTCTGGGCATCAAGATTTATCCATTTTTCCCAATCATAGCCCTCCAAAGCCCTAAAATTTTTCTTGTAATCATAAAAAGATGGCTCTATATAGGTATAGCCCGAATAATAATAGACACAATTTTGTTTAATAGAATACTCTATTTCCAATAACATGGTATAAAGCCCTAAACTTCTTTTTGCTTCGTCAGGGTGAAACATTGCATATACGCTTGATGTAGCCTGTTTTCCTATATCTAAAAAACTGACCGCCAACAACTTACCATCTTTCCGCACTTCTATGGAGAGGTTTTTGCAGGGCTTTGTAGCAGGTTCAATCGAAAGAAAGTCATACAAAGTATCGGGAATATTGTGGTCAAAACGCATTTTGTGCAGCTCAAATAAATCCGTTTTTTCTGCATCTATCACCGTTGGCAAAATCTCGACAGACAGGTCTGTATTTTTGCGAAAAATACGCTTTTGACTGTCCGAAAAAGAAAATTTCGCTAAGTTGATACGTGCAGGTTGTACGTGCAAAAGGTTTTCACCTTCTTGCGATTCGGAATATCGAAAAAATAAATAGCCAAAATGTCGCCAGCCCAAAGCCCATAACTTATCCATTTGCATTGACGGCACAAATACTTGATAACCATATTGTTGTATTTTTTTATTTTGCATAGATTGCTATTTCAATTGTACATGAAAATGGTCATCATGTCTTACCGCTTGACAACCCTGAAAACGAATTTTGGGATATTCTCCCAATAAAAGCCTTGTTTTGAGATGCGGCTCAAGGAAAATTTTACCTACTGTTTTTTCCTCTGCAAACAAGGCAACAAGGCTTCGGGTTTTGCCAGCATCAAATAAAAAATCTTTTTTGCGAAACTGCGGCACAATTTTTCGCAACATATTGTACTGATAATAACCTAAGTGTTCACAATTTCCAGGACGATTTTCCTCATTTTCTTGCGGTTCTTCGCAAATTCCATAGCCTATAAATGAAGGCGAATCATTTACAGGACTAAGGGTTTTTCTGTTTTTATAACAAAAAGAGAAATCTATTTTTTCGCCATCATTGTGGCTCAAATGTGGCAGCAAAGGAAAGCCATATACAAAAGGAAAATTGGCATCTAAATATAAAACGACTGTATTAGGGTATTGCAATTCTATTTTATCCGCAACTGACAAGACCGTTTTTTTCAAAGTAGGGACAACATAATGCCGATTAAAAATGCAAGTGAGCAGGTTTAAGGGTTTCAATGTTTTGTGCGAAATAGGTAAAGGAACACGCCCCCCCATTTTTGCCAAAGGTGGTACAATTGAAATCGCAAAAACCATATAAAAAAAGCAAAAAGAGAAAACTTGTAAACAAAAACGTAAGAATTTGGCTTGAATACGTCCTTTAAAATACGCAAAAATGGGGAAACAAAGCAAAAAAACAATCCCGCCAATTTGAGTAAGCAAGGTGAGAAAAATAAATATAATGAGATTGAAAAAACGTTTCATGATGGTTAGCCGCTATTTTTTGAGCAAAGATAAGCGTTTCTTTATCAAGATGTTTGTTTTGTGATAAAAACATGGATTTATTTTGGCAATTATATTTTTATTCATTGAAATTATATCATTTAATGTTTTGTAATGTAAAAATAACTGTAAATTTGTAGCGGATTTCCAGTAGAATATTCATTTTCTACATTTTTTATTTTTTATTTTAGCTTTTTCGATAAAGGAAAACATGATGGATTGTTTGATGAGTTGTTGGAGGGTGCGATTTTTTAAGGCTTTTTGTGGGTGCATTATAATCACAATAAATGCCTGTCAAAGTGTTCAAAAAGATATTCAAAACACAGCATACAGAAAGGAAGATAGCCTTTCAGTTGTTATAGATGATGACGTATTGGATACATTTCAATTTATTTCAGAGAAATTTGCGAAAAATCCTTTTTTGTATAGTGCTACCATGAATAACATGGGGAAAATAATGCCGACTTCTCGGCGTTATGCGGAGTTATTTGTTGAGCCGCAAACACAAAGCAAGGACTCACTCATCACTTACAACGATGATTCGACAAGTTTTTCTTTTTACAAAGCGTTTGGAAATACTTTTTTTACAGAAGCACGCATTTTTTCGCCAGATGTGTTGCTAAGAGACAGCATTAAAGTTGGCATTTCCAAACAAGCATTTCTACAAAACCTTGATATAGATTTGCCTGTTTCCAAAGATATTATCGTCGTAAGAGATTCTGAAAGCATAAGTCAGCTCTTTTTCTTTTTTCATCGGCAAAAATTATATAAAATTGAGATAAATACCATTCAATAAGTGAATAGAATCACTTTTTTTGTTATTTTTGTGAAAAAATTAGCAGTTTCTTATCTTAGGAGCAAAATAGGAAGGTCATTCTACTAAGCATATAAAAAGTCTTTTCTGCATCTCACATTTAATTTCAATTACTGAATATGAATTTCTCACAATATCTGCCTCGTCTTGCACAAATAGAAAAAAATAATCGCCGTTGGAGTTATTTCTTTACGGCAATCTTGCTTATTCCTTTCTTACTACTTGCTTTGACTTGGCGTGTGCATCGTACACATTTCGACAATATTGGTGAGGGTGGCGATGATGTAGTGGGCTATATGGACATGGGCGACCCTTCGGAAATGGGCAGACCAGATTTTGGCGATGGCAATGAAGGCAGTAGAGATGTCAATAATTTTGATGAATCGGTGGCAAATCCTACACCGCCTGCGCCTAATGCTGCACAACCCGCTCCTGCGAACCCTACGCCTACTGCTACGGTTGCCGAAAAAGGCGAAAGTAAAGCATTAACTTCTAACGATGATTCGCCTGTTTCTGTGCCAGACAAAGGAAAAGACATCAAAAAAGATGACAAAAAACCTACGATTCCACAGCCCGACAAGCCAAAAACGCCTGATGTAAAACCAACAAAGCCTGTGGATACAAAGCCGCAGCCTAGCAATAATACAAGCACAAGCACAACAACTACTACGAAACCTTCTACTACACCTGCCGCACCAAGTGGCGGCGCAAACAGTGGCAAAGGCGGAGATATAGGAAATGCAGGTTCACCCGATATAAAAAATCTTGACCCTGATGGAATGTACGATTTTGGTACAGGTTCTGGCGGAGGTGGCGGAGGTTTGAAGGGCAGAAAAGCGATAACTTTGTCAAAACCCAAATATGATGCGCAACAAGAAGGGCGAATTAAATATGAATTTGTCGTAGACCCGAATGGAGATGTGGTTTTTGCCAAAGTGATTCCGCCTATTACAAAGCCCTCTATTGAAAAAGCGGGCTTAGAAGCCATCAAAAAATGGAAATTTAGCAAAAGTAATTCAGAAGAAAATCAAACTGTGCGGGTAACCATTACTTTTAAACTCAAAGATTAATGATTTACTAACTTTCAACTATCCATTCTCAACTTTCAACTTAGATGATATATCGTAGCAAAGCCCCTTTGCGGGTAGGATTGGCAGGAGGGGGAACAGACGTTAGCCCCTATTGCGACATATATGGGGGCGCAATTCTGAATGCAGCCATTAATATGTATGCAAATGTCGCTATTGAGCCATTGAATACAAATGAGGTCATTTTTCAATCTATTGATAGACAAGTTACTATAAATTTATTGGCAACAAATGAATTGGATATAAAAGATGGTAAATTGGGCCTACTCAAAGGCGTTTATAATCGTATTGTCAAAGATTTTGCACATAAACCCCTGCCTTGCAAAATTACTACTTTTGTGGAAGCTCCGCTTGGTTCGGGTTTGGGTACTTCTTCGACTTTGGTAGTGGCGATTATCGGTGCGTTTGCTGAATGGTTACAGTTGCCTTTGGGCGAATATGACATCGCACATTTAGCCTATCAGATTGAAAGAGAAGACCTGGGTATGGCAGGTGGAAGGCAAGACCAATATGCAGCCACTTTTGGCGGCTTCAATTTTATGGAATTTTATGCAGATAATAAAGTGATTGTTAATCCTTTACGCATAAAGTCTTCTGTTATCAATGAATTAGAATGTAATTTATTGCTGTATTATACAGAAACAAGTCGTTTGTCGTCTTCGATTATTGAGTCGCAGCAAAGCAATATTCAACAAAAATCTGAAAAGTCGCTTGATGCAACGCACAAGGTAAAAGAGCAGGCTTTTATGATGAAAGAGGCGATTTTGAAGGGACAATTAAACAAAATCGGGGATATTTTAGATTTTGGTTGGCAAAATAAAAAGAAAATGGCAGCCAATATTTCTAATCCACAAATAGATGCTTTATATACAAATGCGTTGAACGCAGGTGCGACAGGCGGCAAAATTTCGGGTGCAGGCGGCGGCGGTTTTATGAATTTTTTCTGCCCTGGGACAACTCGCTATGCAGTTACAGATGCGTTGTTGCAATCTGGTGGCAGAATACAGCCTTTTCAATTTTCACTCGAAGGACTGACAACTTGGGGGATTTAATATTTCTCGCAGATTAGCACTGATAAAGAACGTTTCAACAATATTTCGGCAAGCTCAATAACCAGGCTGAGAACTCGTAGATTTACGCAAATCAGGTCTTTATTTGCGTAAATCCGCGAGAAAACAATATTTTATGCAGGTTGTTCTTGTGGCAAAAATGCCTTCATGTAAGCATATTTCTCTGTAAACTCCCCATTCCAAAGAATAGTAGCCCTTTGAATTGCATCTGGCAAACCTGACTCT
>JAAFHL010000106.1 GCA_013298365.1 Bacteroidota bacterium
TTGTAACCTTCTTCATTTCCTCACGTCCTTTTGCATCAGCCATGTCTAAGGCACGATTGACAGCCGCCGTAACGAGGTCTTCCAACATTTCGGGGTCATTTTTGTCTATAATTTCGGGTTCAATCTTGATACTCAACACTCTGCGATTGGCGTTTGCTCGTACACGCACCATGCCGCCGCCCGCTTCAGCTTCTGTAACAATGTCATTTAGTTTTTCTTTGGCTTCCTGCATACGCTCCTGCATATCACGAAACTTGCCCATCATGTCGCCTATGTTAAACATATTTTATAAAATAATTAAATTTGGAAAGAATAATGCTACTTTTGTAACCATCACAAAAACAGCGTATCAATTTGCGTACAAATATACACAAATCTTGTAAATCTTGATACCTATATAGAAATGTAGTATATGTATCTGTTTGGAATTATATTTGCCATAAATTTATAAAAACCGTAATTTCGGAAAATTTTTATCAACTTATGATTTTTCTTGATGAATTTTTATCTGAAAAAATCTGATTATCAATCATTTAACAAAAACAATTTTGTTGGACGTGAAAAAATATTTCTCTCTTTTTGAGAATGAAAGAAGAAATGTATCACAAAGACAATTGAGTAAGGAATTATATTTTTTATGAAAACACCGCTGATTTTGATGCTCAAAAACGCGCTTAAATTGGCGCAATATGCCAATCAAACCAATGCTCCTTCGGCAGATGAATTAGCAGATATGTACGTAGAGGGCTATACAAGACGCTCATTTTTGAAACAAAGTGCCAAAGCTGGCTTGCTATTTGGTACAAGTTCCCTGTTTCCTTCACTCTCCTTTGCTACGCCGCCCAATGTGCGTATTGCCATTATTGGGGGCGGAATTGCGGGACTAACTGCTGCACATTACCTCAAAAAAGCAGGGATTCAATCTTTTACCATTTATGAGGCAGACAAACGGCTTGGCGGACGCATTTTGACGAAAAAAGATGTTATTCATAAAAATTTACGCACCGAAATTGGCGGAGAATACATTGATTCCTATCATAAAGATATGTTCAAATTGGTCAAAGATTATGGTTTGTCTATGATAGACACTTTTAAAGAACCGCTTCCGCTCAAAAAAGATGCTTTTTTCTTTGACGGAAAACACATTGAACTAAAACAAATAATCGCTGAATATCAGGGTATTGTCAATAAAATTCGTAAAGATAAAGGTAGCTTAGATGCGGATTTGACCAATATTGATGCCCAAAAATTAGACAATACTTCCCTTGCAGAGTATTTGGAAGGATTAGAAGCATCTACTTGGTTTAACAAACTGCTCAATACGGCTTATTTGGCGGAATATGGCTTGGATACTGCCGAACAATCAAGCCTCAATTTTATCAATATGATAGACACCGAAACGCCTAATTCTTTTAATGTGTTTGGCGAGAGCGATGAGCGTTATAAGATTAAAGGCGGCAATAATTTGCTCATAGACATGATGGCAAATGTGATGGGAAATTATGTACAAACAGAGATGAAATTGACAGCTATTTATTCTGTAGGCAAAAAATTCTTGATGACATTTAATGAAAAAATGAATATTGAGGCAGACATTGTGATTATGACCTTACCTTTTACGGTATTGCGAGACATTGAGATTCAAGTAGATGGCATGACAGAGGAAAAAAGAAAGTGTATTATGGAACTCGGTTATGGCACAAATGCAAAAGTAATGATGGGTTTTAACAAGCGCATTTGGCGAGAAAAAGGCTATCAAGGCTATCTTTTTAATGAAATGATTCATAATGGCTGGGACAATGGACTCTTCCAAAATGCACCACAAAATAATGCCGTAGAAGGTGGCTATACCGTTTTTTTGGGGGGGGCAGATGGTTTAGAGATACAAAGAGGCTTTGAGCAAGATTCTGAAAATAAATATTTAAGTGAACTAAATAAAGTTTTTCCAGGTATAACAAAGGATTACAACAACCGAATAGTTTTAGGTGATTGGCCTCAAAATCCTTTTGTAAAGGCGAGCTATGCCTGCTACAAAGTGGGACAATGGACGACTATTTCGGGTTTGGAAGGCGAGCAAATTGGGAATCTATATTTTGCAGGTGAGCATTGTAGTGAGGATTCGCAAGGTTATATGAATGGCGGCGCAGAAACAGGACGAATTGTGGCGCAAAACGTGGTCAAATTGTTAAAAACAAAAACATAAGCGCAGTTGATTGATGTAAATTTTTTTTGCTAATACCTCTATTTCTCTGTTAGGTGTTTCCTCTATATGCGTCAAGCTAACCCTCCCGTTGGGAGTCTCCTCCCAACGGGGAAAGCATTTTCCAATATGGAAAATATCGTAATTTACCCTAAAAAGGGTAAATGCTGCCCCAGTTTGGTGGAGACACTAAAATAGGTTAAGATATAACATAACAAAACAATTATATATTTTTTAGCTTGACCGTTAGGGACTCCTCTCCAAACTGGGGTAAGAATTTAATATTTATATTTTGTTTATGATACTTAGCTATTTTCAGTGAAATTTTTTTGCTATATTAGCGTATTTCTACTACTTTTGCTTCATGCCCCACAAAGATAATAAGCCACGATTTCAAGTCGTGTTTTTGTTGAAAAAAGTCGGATTGAATATATCCATCTAATTGATTACGAGCATCTTGTACTTTTTCTGCCCAAGTGATAGGGACAGGTATTTTTTTACTACGACTTTTCTTTGTTAAAGTTGTATATTCTGCTTTTGTATAATACTTAAATTCAATTAAATATTGATAAGGAATATTAAAACGAATACTTTTTTCGATAAATAAATCAATATACATTTTATCTATTTCCAATTCGCTATGCAAATAATAGGCTTCTGATGTCATCAAAATCGCCATAAAGATGCTTTTTAGGTGCTTTTCGCCAAAATTCATGTTGTCTCGGTTCGACATTTTTTCCATGATTTTGGAAACAATATTTACCAAAGGCATAAAATCATTTTGAAAAATCATGCTGCGAACTGCATGACGATAACCCAAAGCATCGGGCGTTAAATCCGTTTTTTCTGCCAAGATTTGCCCAAAATACTCAAAATATAACTGTTTTATCACATAATTTGGAATACAAAAAACGGTTTCATCACTCAAAATATTCTTAATCGTAATGACACCCATATAATATAACAAACTCACAAAATCTCTGTCTGTAAAGCCCGAAGAAAAAGAAAATTGGTCGGTCATTTTTATCATGGTTTCTCCATTTTGCAACAATTCTTCCAAAATACCCAGACGTTTTTCTTCGCCATTGTCAATTTGAAACAGGCGGCGGATTTTTCCATAATCAGACATAATATTGATATCCAACATTTTGCGTGGATATTTTTGAATAGGTAAATATTCCGAGGCAAAGTACAAAACCATATCAGGATTGTACAAACGTGGGAAATCTATATTTTCGCAAAATAAATAGCCATCATACCAATTCTTCAAATTTTCCATTGCCGCAGGCATTTGCGTTTCATTTATGCCCACGCCTTTCAAAATTTCCTGCACTTCTGCATCAGTAAAGCCCATCATTTCATGCAAATCTTCCCGATTGCTCATGAATTTCATGATATTGAAGCCACTTGTGAGACTATCAAGCGTAATCGGCGAAACGCCTGTAATGAAAATCCTGTCCACAATGCCATCGCCCGAAGCCGTTTTTATCACTTCATAAAACTTGCGAACCCAGCCATTCATGCTTACCACTTTTTTGAAAACGCCTATATTCCAAGTGATTAGCTCATTTGCAAAATGGTCGTATTCGTCTATTATTAGGTAAATTTTGTGTTCACTTTCTTCATTTTCTAGAAAAGTAAAAAGTTTTCCAATAACGGTACTAGGTTCATATTCCTCATTAATAAGCGCTATAAAATCAGTTTTATGAGCAGGAAAATAAGTTGAAATAAAAATCTCAATGGAATTTTTAATTTTTTTCAAGAATCCATCATGTGCTTTTTCTTCGCTCTCTGTCAAAATCCCACTAAAATCAAAACTTAAAATATGGAAATTGTTTTTTAAAGCAGTTGGATTTTTTCCTATATAATATTTTCCGAAAATAGCATCAAATTTTGCAGCTTGTCTCGAATCGTAATAATACTTTAACATACTCACAAACAAGCTTTTACCAAAACGGCGAGGGCGAAGAAACATGACATTTTTTTCCCCAAGACTTTCTAGTTTTTCTATGTAATGAGTCCTATCTACATAATGATAATTGTCTTTTGCCAATGATTCAAAATTGGCAAGTCCATAAGGTATTTTAATATATTTTTGCATAGATTTCTTATTTTACACAAAGATAAGAAGTTTTTAGGAAAAAGAAGTAACGGCTATGATTACATATATGGTTTTCTGCTAAAAAAACACCTAAATAAAAAAGTTAAATTTTACCACAAAGTTCTCAAAGGATTCACAAAGAACACAAAGATTTCTCGAAAATAAGCTACTTTGTGGTTTTTGTGTGGGCTTTTCTTTGGGAACTTTGTGTTGTTGTTTTTATAAGAAAGCCATGCCCAGAAATATTGGAATTAAGACATATTCATAATTCCTACTTATATTTGCGCTTCAAAAGAAGATAAAACATGAAAAATAATCTTAATATACAAATTCTCTTAATTGTAGCTATATTATTATTGGCAAATATTTTTGCTGCCAATTTTTTCTTTCGATTAGACTTGACCAAAGAAAAACGCTATTCACTTTCAGAAGTAAGTAGAAAAACAGCAGATTCCTTGAATTTACCGATGTTTATCCAGATATATATGGAGGGCAATTATCCGCCCAATATTCGCCGTTTTCAGGAGGCAATTCGTACTACTTTGGTCGAAATGCAGCAATATTCCAATGGTAATTTGGATTTTGAATTTATAGACCCAAGCAACAACAAAGAACTTGCGCAAAGCCTTGCTAAACAAGGACTTCCCTCCATTCCTGTTACCGTTCAAACCTCTGCAACAGAGACCGAAAATAAGCAGCTTTTCCCGTATGCACTCATGCGTTATCGTGATAAAGAGCAGTATATTGACTTGCTCAAAGGGGCTGCTTTTCCCAACGGGCAAATAGATTTTATCAAAGCAGAATCGGATTTGGAGTATAAATTGGTGTCGCCGATGCGCAATCTTATGCGAGAGCAAAAAGGCGTAGTAGCGATTGTGCAAGGGCATGGCGAGCCGCCGATTGAGGAAATGGGAGAATGGGTAACCGCAATTCAAAATGGCTATGAGGTGTTTACGTATGATATGCGCAAAAATGCGGGCAATGCGCTTGCGCCTACGCTCACGCCCGAAAAAATGGCTGAAATTAACAAAGATGTGCCTGATAATTTGAAATTTAGGCGGGGGATAGATGTGGTTGTGATTGCGCAGCCGCAAAAGCCTTTTACGGAAAGAGAAAAATATGAACTTGACCAATATCTCATGCGTGGCGGCAGCATTTTTTGGCTGATGAACCAGCAAAACGTGGACATGGACATGTATGAAAAACGTTCTACCCTCACACAATTGCGGGAGTTGAATTTGGACGACATGTTTTTGAAATATGGGTTTAAATTGAATTACAATTTGATTCAAGATTTGAGTTGCGAAAAAACGGAGATTTTTCAAGAAGGACCCGAAGGGGGGAAGTTTTCTTCTGCACCTTGGATATTTTTCCCGCTTGCATTTACCTTGCCACAGCACCCGATTAGCCGCAATGTGGACCAAGTATTGATGCGTTATGTAAGTTCGATAGATACTTTTTCGCAAAAAGAAGTGAAAAAAAGTGTTTTTTTGACCTCATCTGCTGCGAGTCGCACCGTAGATGGGCAGCAATTTATAGATTTGAGCAAGTATTTGACAGAAAAACCGCCTGTTGCCTTGTTTAAAAAAGGGAATAGAATTACGGGTTTGTTGGTAGAAGGCTTTTTCACCTCTCTTTTTGCCAATAGAGAAGCCCCCTTAGACTCTTTGGCAACGAAAGCACCTACGGCTAAATTTGGGGCAAGAAGTGGCGTTTCGGGTAAGATTGTTTTGCTATCTGATGGCGAGTTTTTTAAAGGACAAAAATTTAGAGGAAAAAGAGGCTATATCCCGTATGACAATAAAGCCATGTTAATGAATGTGATAGATTATCTTTCAGGGGATGATGCCCTTACCAATATTCGTTCAAAGGACGTGGAAGTGCGCACGATGGATAAAAAAATCTTAAAAGATTCGGCGGGACTTATTCGGGCATTAAATTTGATACTACCTATTTTAGCGATTGTTTTGTTTGGTTTGTTGCGTTTTTATTTGAGAAAAAGGAAAAATGAGCGATTGAAGGCGTAAAAACGACAATAATATTAAATAGAAAAACGTAATTGTTTGTTTTCTCGTAAATGAATGTCCTAATCTGCGGTTCAATTTGCGCTCATCTGCGAGAAATTAAAGAGAAAATAATCCCAACTTACTATGCAAAAGTATCTTTTTTTACTATTCATGTTTATTTCTGTTCAGTTTTTTGCGCAAGGCGGCAATCGCTATGCAGCAAAAAGAGTGTTTGAGTTTCGTAAATCTACCACAATCATTATTTTAGATGAACTGGAACGAGGGCGAGAAACAGACTATAACATCGCCATGAAAAAGGCAATAGACGGTGGCTATTGGAAAATTACGCCTACTGTCTTTAAAAGACAATCCGAATTAGCGGCTATTTTACCGATGCCAGGTTTTTCGCTTTTAGTCAAAAGTACAAGGCTTGTAGCAAATGCTGACGGCTATACTGTGCAAAAACATGCAGATTTAGCTGTTTTTATGGCAGATAAAGATTCGCTTAATTTTTATGGGGGCGTAGATGAAATCGTTTCTGTAGAAATATTTGATACACAAGACCCTGTGGAAATTACGAATAAATTGCCACTTATTTTGATGGCAATGCAGCAATACGCCAATTTTATTGCCGCAGATGGGGGCATAGATTTTCACAATTTCTATGATGCAACTGAGCGTTTTTTTACCAAGAATAAAAAAGACATTCATCGAGATATATTGTATATTTGTCAAGAAGACTTACCTTCCGATTTAACGCCCGAAACCTTTGGAAAAGTGTATAAAAAGCCTTACAAATTCATCTCTCGAAGCGACTTGCCTGCCCTAATAGAAAACAAAGAAAAAGGGTATGTGTTTCATACAGATATGGCATACAAGCAAATGTGGGTGTTTAGGATAAGTGACGGCACAGTTTGTTTTCGAGCAACCCCACAAGAAAAAGGCAAATTACTTGCCAAAGATATAGGTAAATTATAGTTTTTGTCGCAAAAAACATCGAAAATATAGGCGAAAAGAAGGTAGCTTATAGGTATTTTTTATTTTGTGTTTGTGTAATAAGTGAAAAGTTGTACATTAGCAGCCTAATTAATTGAAAAATTAGGCTGCTTTTGTCTATACACACTTTTGTATCTATCAAAATATTGAAAATCATGGTTTTATTATTTATGATTTTTGATAAAACATTCACATTATAACATATATTTTTACAACATGGCTAATTTATGGATTAGAAAGCCCTTAGACCTATTGATGAAAGAGGCTTCGGGAGAAGAAAAGGGACTTAAACGTACCTTAGGACCTACAAGTTTGGTCGCTCTGGGAATTGGTGCTATTATTGGTGCAGGTTTGTTTTCGATTACAGGGGGAGCTGCCGCAAATAATGCGGGACCGGCTGTTACGATTTCTTTTGTGATTGCCGCAATCGGTTGTGCTTTTGCAGGACTTTGCTACGCCGAATTTGCGTCTATGATTCCTGTGGCAGGAAGTGCTTATACTTATTCGTATGCGACAATGGGGCAGTTTGTGGCGTGGATTATTGGTTGGGATTTGGTGCTGGAATATGCAGTAGGTGCTGCAACTGTAGCAATTAGTTGGTCAAGGTATTTGGTGAAATTTTGTCATAACTTGGGTTTTGAATTGCCGATACAATGGTGTATGTCGCCCTGGCTCACCACAAAAATGAAATATGATACTATGGTTGATGGCGTAATTGTCAAAGCTGGGGAAACCATAAAAGGGATTATTGAAGGTGGACAACTTGTTGAGGGTGTGTGGCAAGGTGGGCAGCATCTTACAGGGAATATGAATATTCCTGCGGTTATAATTGTGGTTTTGATGTCGCTTTTATTGGTAAAAGGCACAAAAGAATCTGCCTTTATCAATGGCATCATTGTTGCACTCAAAGTAGCAGTTGTATTGATTTTCATTATCTTAGGTTGGGGATTCATCAACAGTGATAACTATGTTCCATATATTCCTCAAAATACAGGGGATTTCGGTTCTTTTGGTATGTCAGGTGTTGTTAGGGCGGCAGGGATTATCTTCTTTGCCTATATTGGTTTTGATGCGGTTTCTACGGCTGCCCAAGAAGCCAAAAATCCAAGGAGAGATATGCCTATCGGTATTTTGGTTTCTTTGGCGATTTGTACCGTATTGTATATTTTGTTTGCACATGTAATGACAGGGGTGGCAAATTATACTGCTTTTCAAGGACAAGATGGTATTGCGCCTGTGGCAGTAGCGATTGAACATATGGGAACGATGGGGGCAGATGGCAAAATGGTGCCTGCTTATCCTTGGCTAAATAATGCGATTATTTTGGCGATTTTGGCAGGTTATTCTTCTGTAATTATGGTAATGCTTATGGGACAATCTCGTGTCTTTTTCTCAATGTCGCAAGATGGTTTAGTCCCCAAAATGTTTTCAGATGTACACCCAACTTTTTCTACACCTGCCAAATCAAACTTGTTGTTTATGGCGTTTGTAAGTCTGTTTGCAGCGTTTGTACCTGCCGATATCGTAGGTGAAATGACCAGTATTGGTACCTTATTTGCCTTTATCTTGGTATGTATAGGGGTATTGGTTATGCGCAAAAAAATGCCAGATGCACCTCGTGCATTCAAAACGCCACTTGTGCCACTTGTGCCTATCTTAGGGGTTTTGACTTGTTTGAGCATGATGCTTGCCCTTGATATTTGGACATGGATACGTCTGATTGTGTGGATGGGATTGGGTATGATTATTTATTTTGTCTATGGCGCAAAAAATGCCAAGTTGCAATAAAAATACAACTTTTGGCAGTTATTTTACGTTAGAGGAAAATAGGCGTTAGGCTTGTATAAATCAAATACTTTATTCATTTTTAATTTTACATTATTAATTTCTATATTTTATTTCAATTATGAAAATTTTCGGAACATTCTTAGCTACATTTGCACTTTCTTTAACTTTTGCTTTTGCGCAAACGGCTACAACTGATGCAGCTCCAGCTACAGAAAAAAAGGCTTGTTCAGGTGAGGCAAAAGCTGCTTGTTGTGCAGGCAAAACAGAAAAAGCTTGCTGCAAAAGTGATGCAAAAGGACATGCAGACGCTATCAATACCAAAGACGCAAAACCTGTGATGATGGTAGAAGAAGAAACTGTGGTAAGAACACCTGGCGGAAACGGTCGTAGAGTGGTACAAAAAAGCCATAAAAATGCGAGCATGAAACCACAAGCAACAAAGGAATAATCTTCTTTTCAAAAAATAGGCAAGCTGTTGAAGGATATTCAGCAGCTTGTTCTTTGCTTTTTGGGATTTATATTTTCTACCACAAAATTTCCATTTTTAGTCGCCCCATAATCGGCGGCATAGGATAGGCGCGAATAACCTCATAGTGCTGATTTGTCATGTTTTCTGCTTGCAAACTAAGATTACATTGGATTTTCTGCCAAGAAAAATGGTATTCTGAACCCATATCTATGAGGTGATAGGCAGGTAAAAAGGTGCTTTTTTCATTTTGCAAAGCCGAAAATCGCCAGCCCGAATAATTGCCGTTGATATAGAATTGCCATTTACCCAAATACGCACGATAGCCATAATTGAGCAATTCCATGGGGGTATAAGGCAAAAGAGGGTGAGGTTTGTGGGTCAAATCTATGGCTTTTTGTAGGGTATAATTTAGGTGAATATGTTGTTTTGCGCTGATTTTTGCCTCTATGCTATATTCTGCGCCCCAAGTTTGCGTCAGCCCAATCGCCTGCGTACTCCAACGCACAGGTGTAAGCGGCACAGCGATAATTTTGTCTCTCGTTCTATTGGCAAACAGGTTCATTTTGAAAGAGATAGGCACAAACACTTTTTTTTGCAATAAAACGCCTACATCTCCGCTATATATTTTTTCGGGCTTCAAATCCGAATTGCCATAGCCAAAATAATACAATTCGTTGAAAGCAGGAATCCTTTTTCCATGAATGAGGTGCGCAAAAAATGTCATGTTTTTATGCTTAAAAGTTCCCCCTAAACTAACATTTCCCAATACGCCATATTGCGTAAGCATATTCACACGTGCCAAAGCATGACTCTGCCATTTCCCCCAAAAGCCTTGATGCTCCAAGCCCACATTTCCTTGCCACCTTTCTACGGAATACACAGGACGAAAACGAATTGCCAAATTATTGCCTTCTAAATAGTTATTTTCGATTTGGAAAACGCTGTTTAATAACTGTTTAGCAAAAAGATGAGACACTTGCACCTGCCCCAAAAAAATTTGATTTTTATAGATGGTATTTTGTCCTAATTGCAGAGCCTCTATGTTATTGCTATGCTGATTGAGGGTAATGCTGATGCGAGCAGGTTGCCAAGGCTTTTTCCATTGTGGTGGAGAAATATGGAGCTGTACATATTGAAACACATCTTGCTGCGCCAAACTATCACCATTTGCTTGTGTATTTCCTGTGAAAATAGGGTCAGGTACGCCTTGTTTGTTGCGAAAAGCCGTAAGAAAATAGGTAAATTGAAACGTAGGTGAAATGTCATAATTATATTGCGCCTGATATTGCTGCGAAAGAAAACCTGCATTTTCTCTCAAACCTGTTTCGCCATTGATTTTGTAGGGGAAATTGTCTTTTGCTGAAATGTTTTTGTAGCCAATTTGCACACGAGTTTTGTGCCATTTTGCGCCCCAGTTGATGCCTACTATTTTCTCTCCATACAAACCTAATCCGCCTTGTACACTTCGCCTCATTTTTTTATTTTGCAAAGAAAAGTTCACATTTCCGCCCAAAGGATTGACCGCAGCACTTGCAGGTGCACGACAAACGGCGATTTCGTCATAATTATCTAAGAAAAAATTGCCTACATTCACGGTCCCCGATTGTGGGCTTGTATAAGGCACATTATTGATAGTAAAAGTGCTTTGTTGTGTGGAAAAGCCTCGAAAAGAAAGGGTTTTTATGCCACCATGCCCGCCATAACTGCGAATATATAAACCTTCTGCTTGCTTCAATACCGCATCGGCAGACAAGCCCGAAATACCAAAACTTTGCAGCGAATCTTTGGCAAAAATGCTCATTTCTGGACGGCTATTCCGAAAAAAAGTGAGCAGGCTATCGGTTATTAAGATGTTTTGTGTGCTAAAAGAAAGGGTATCATTTTGGGAAAACAAGAAAGTAGGGAAAGATAGCAAAATGAATAGAACGGAAATAGCACGCATGTTGAGCAGTTGAATCTTTGAAAATAAGCGAAATATCATTGTTTTAGGACAAAGATATAGCAAAATTCACGAATGACCAAATTCATTTGTATGTCTGTTTTCATATAAACATCTTGCCAGCGGCACTTTATTTGCCATCTTAGCCAAAAAACATTGGATAAAATGGAAAAAAAGCCTTGTTTTGTATCCTAAAGTCAAGTCAAAATTGTGTTATTCAACTCCATAGATTTTTGTATTTTCTTTCCCATCGTAACTGTTCTGTATTTTGCTTTGTCGCATAAATACAGATGGCTTTTGCTGCTTGTAGCGAGTTGCTTATTTTACATGGCATTTATTCCTGTGTATTTAGCGATTTTGGCTTTTACGATTCTGGTGGATTATGCAGCAGGTATTTGGATTCAACATGCCAAAGGCAAGCAAAAAAAATATTTTTTAATCCTAAGTATTCTCGCAAATGTGGGTGTTTTAGCCATTTTTAAATATTATAATTTCTTCATTTTCAATATAAACGAAGCTTTTTTTGCGCATTTACCTCTCCTGAAAATTATCTTGCCCATTGGTTTGTCCTTTCATACTTTTCAGGCGATGAGTTATACAATAGAGGTGTATCGAGGTAAGCAAAAAGCCGAAAGACATTTGGGCATTTATGCCTTATATGTCATGTATTATCCGCAGCTTGTAGCGGGTCCGATTGAGCGACCTCAAAATGTTTTGCCGCAATTTTATAAGAAACAATATTTTGATTATGAACGAGTTACAAGTGGTTTGCGTTTGATGGCTTGGGGTTTATTCAAAAAAATAGCGATTGCCGATAGATTAGCGATGTTTGTAGATACAGCATATAGCAATGTCAATGCCTTTGAAAATATTTCGCTTGTGGTGGCAGCGATTTTCTTTTCCTTCCAAATTTATTGCGATTTTTCCGGTTATTCAGACATTGCAG
>JAAFHL010000107.1 GCA_013298365.1 Bacteroidota bacterium
GTATAACGCACCATTACGATACGCTGCTTGTCTTCTAAGGGGAAAATTTTGTCTATATATTGCTCATTATAAAGCGTATGTGCTTTGCTATACAAGTCTGGCATTTGTGGAACGTAGAGCGGAAAAGTACTTTTACCCAAATTGCTATGCAGCTTTTCGGAGCGATAGTAGCCAATTTCATAATCTTGAAGTTGTTTGCTGCTTCTAAAAGATTGCTCCTCTAATAACAAAGCAGGATACAGCATTTCCAAATCTAAACGAGAAGGCAAAATCTCGATATTACAGGTAACACTGTCAAAACCAAAGTTTTCAAAGAAAAACTGTCCTACAAAAATATCGTCATATCTATCTTCATAATTGGGAATTTGATACAAACCGTTTTCAATTTCCATCCCAATTTGTTTGAGTTGCTTTTTGCTATAATTAATAACAGGCTCACTATTTGAGGTAGAAGCAATAAGGTCATTGTCATGATAGAGATAAATTTCCATACTATTTACCCGAATATTGGGGTAAAAATAGCGGTCTTTGAGCAATGCCAAAAAGACATCAGGCGTATTTTTGAGGCTATCTAAGGCATGTTTTAAGATAAGCGGATTATCTTCCATGTCGTGAAAGGCATGATTATACTCATAAGCAATATTAGACGCACGTTTTTTTATGCTATTTTCTACCACATCTCCTGCTCCTTTTTCCAAACGAAACATATTACTTTCTACGACATTGTGTGTAATGATGAGTGAAAGACTTGCAATAAAAGGGATAAAATTGAGCAAATCGTAGTGTATGATACGATTGTCAGGACGGCGTGTGATGACAATTGCCAGCAAAAACAATGCACCTACCCCCGTAAAAATACAGCTCAATACGCCACCATAATTGATATAGGCAATTATAATAAGCATAAATATTTGAAAAACAAACATTTGCTTTTTTTTATTGCTATTTTCCCACTCAAGTACATTCCATTTGAGCAGGCACATAATGAGATAAATCCCCCCTAATAACAAATAGCCTACAACTGCAAGCAAAATATAGGCATAAAAATCATTTCGGAAAATATTGGAAAACTCCATCAAAATCTGCGAATTTTGAGAAAGTTCTTGAAAAATAGCCCCATATACATCAATTAATTTTAGGCTTAACCCAATATTTACGCCAATAATTGCCCAATGAAGTATGCGATTTTGAGGTGTTTTTTTGTAAAGTTCTTCTATACGGCTAAAATAATTGTGTCTAAAGAAAACCCATAACGCAGAGGTAAGTAGCACCACATTGAGCATAAAATCGCCCAAAGACGGAACTAATACATGAAACGCTATTGTATTTGCCGAAAACAAGTGGAAAGGAATATAAGAATAAGGAAAACCAATATAGCCCACACATATGCGTATGGCAATCACAAGCAACAAAAAAATCAAGTGCGCCTTCCATTTTTCTCGGATAAAACGATTGAGTAAATATTGATTAATAGAATATAACAATCCAAAAATAGTAAAAATACCTAATAAGAAAACATAAATGCGTGCCGGTTGTCGGAAAAAAATAGCATCTAGTCCGCCAATATAAAAAATAGCTTTTCCATTTTTGTCACGAATCGTAAGGTAAGACGTTTCATTTTCGGGTTTTGTATCATAGATTTTGGTATGCACAAAATCCGCATCTGTGCCGTTATATTCTCCCAAAAAAAGATAGGGTTTTAAGACCGAATTTTCATTTTCGTATCGAATAGAAAGTGGTATTAAATAGACAATTAAGCCTGTTGTTGTATCTTTTTGTATATAGTAAAATATTTTATTTTTGTATTGAAAAATATCTTGTTTATTGGGAAAGGTTAAAGAAGGGTTGCGCAACACTTCATAATCAGGTAAATTTACTGTTTTTTCCCAATCTTTTAGCCGATAAAGTGAGTCATATTCGATGCGATATATCTCATATTTGGGTGATTGCAACGTCGCTACCGTTTGCTGAAAAGCCTGTGATATATTACGCTCACCTTCTTGTAACATCTCTTTATCTGTACGGCTACGCTCCCATAGCATTGCAGCGATTGTGAATACGCTGCAAATTATGCCTAAAAATAAGATAATTTTATTGCGATGAAGGATAATTTGCTTCTGTAAAACTAACCAACGTTGAGGTAGATTCATCAAATGAGTTGTAATAAATGGACAATGAAAATTGATATGTAGATGAAATATCTAAAAAGTATGAAATTTGTCTATTTGTTTTGCAGCAAAATGAGTACCAAAAAAGCAGTTTAACGCAAAAAATAGAAAATACGAAAAATAAAAATTATTTCAAAATTTATATATTTATTTTAACTAAATATTTTTTAAGTATATAAGCTATTGCTGCACAATTTTACTAAATATGTCAAAGTGACTTTAGAAATGTTTATAAACCGTTTTAGGTATTTTTTATTTTACTGTAGCATCTGCTTTAGCCTGTGTCAAAGCATAGCAACACAGGCTAAAGTCTGTGCTACATTTCATTACTTATGAAAGATGTCCAGTTTTTTGATTTTTTAGCCCTCTTTTTACCTTTTTTACCATAGTAGGTGTAGCATAATCGTTTCTTATAGCTTAAATTTATGTCCTCAATAATAAAAAATAGAGGCTATCCTTTTCGGACAGCCTCTATTTTTTATGTTGAAAGATACAATAAAATTATTCTACTGTAACCGATTTTGCCAAATTTCTGGGTTGATCCACATTACAGCCCCGCATAACAGCAATATGATAAGACAATAATTGCAATGGAATGACTGCCAATAAAGGAACAAGGCTGTGAGCCGTTTCGGGAATTTCAATCACAAATTCCGCCAAATTTTTTACAACTGTGTCGCCTTCTGTTACAATAGCAATTACTCGTCCTTTGCGTGCTGCAACTTCTTGCAAATTGCTCACTACTTTTTCGTAATATTCATCTTTTGTGGCAATAAACACGACAGGCATATTTTCATCTATCAACGCAATAGGTCCATGTTTCATTTCTGCCGCAGGATAACCTTCTGCATGAATATAGGAAATTTCCTTCAATTTTAAGGCACCTTCCAAAGCTACTGGGAAATTGTAGCCACGTCCAAGATAGAGGAAGTTGGTCGCATCTTTAAAAATCTCCGAGATTTGGATAAGTTCTGTATTCAATTCCAAGGTACGGCGCACTTTTTCTGGAATTTGAATCAATTCTTTTACTACCTCACGAGAAGTAGGTGTACTTGTCCCCTTCAAATCGCCAATATACAAAGACATCATCGCAAGTGCTGCAACCTGTGACGTAAATGCTTTGGTAGAAGCTACGCCAATTTCTGGACCTGCATGTATATATACGCCTGCATGTGTGGCACGAGGAATCGAAGAACCTACCACATTGCAAATCCCTAAGACTAATGCACCTTTTTCTTTGGCAATGTGAATCGCTGCCATGGTATCAGCGGTTTCACCACTTTGACTAATGGCAATGACTACATCACCTTTTTCGATGATGGGATTGCGGTAGCGAAATTCCGAAGCATATTCCACTTCTACGGGAATACGGGCATATTCTTCAAATAAATATTCCCCCACCAAAGCTGCGTGCCAACTTGTGCCGCAAGCCACCAAAATAAATCTTTTGGCATCTCTGAGTTGCTCACGTACATCTACTAAGCCGCCCAACCATACCGATTTTGTTTCGGGATTGATGCGCCCACGAATACTATCTGCAATAGAACGAGGTTGCTCAAAAATTTCTTTTTGCATAAAATGGTCATAGCCACCTTTTTCTAAGGCTTCTAACTCCATTTCTACCCGTTGAATATGTGGTGTTTGCAACACATTGTGCAGATTCATTACCGTATGACTGTTTTTGGTAACTACGGCAATTTCGTCATCATTCAAATAAATGACATCATTTGTATGCTCCACAATTGGTGTCGCATCAGATGCAATGATGTATTCACCATCACCTACTCCAATCGCAATTGGGCTGCCTCTACGAGCTACAATGAGCTTTTCGGGTTCATCTTTGCATATAATTACCAAACCATACGCTCCTACCACATTGTTGAGGGCGATACGTACAGCTTCTGCCGCAGAAATATTATTGTTAATATAAAAATCTTCAATTAAATTGGCTAAAACTTCTGTGTCTGTGGCACTTTTAAAGCTATAACCACGAGAAAGTAGCTCCTTTTTGAGGGTTGCATAGTTTTCGATAATACCATTGTGAATAATGGCAAAATTGCCTGACATAGACAAATGTGGGTGCGAATTTTCATCGCTTGGCGCACCGTGCGTTGCCCAACGAGTATGTCCCATACCCATTTTACTTGTAACATCTTTGTCGGCAGCATATTCTTCCAAAACAGAAACCTTGCCTTTTTTCTTGTAAATCTGAATGTCTCCATTCAACAACGCTACACCTGCGGAGTCGTAACCTCTGTATTCCAAGCGTTTCAACCCGTTTAAAATAATAGGATAGGCTTGTCTATCGCCAATATATCCAACAATTCCACACATAATATTAATTATTTTAGAACATTTACGTATTTTTCTGCGGCGTGCAGATATGATTTTTGCAAAATGATTGTATGCAAAATCACATTATTTTCCATGTTTTTTCTTAAACGCTGCCAAACCTGTTTCCAAATTTTGCTTATAGGTAGCGACATCTGGTGCTTCTGAATAGCCAAAGGGAGCGAAAAGAGACGATTTATCGTGGTCTAAGAGAATGTAATAAGGTTGCGCACTCATCTTATAGATTCTATTTTCATAATCTTGCCATTTATCTCCCAAATCACGCAACTTTGTGCCATCTGGAGAAATTTCTTCAGCCTCCAAAGGCACAGCATCATCTGTAAACAAAGAAATTAGCACATATTCCTCTTGTAACATGCGCTTCACTGCGGGGTCTGTCCAAATTGTTTGCTCTACTTTGCGGCAGTTTTTGCAAGTATGCCCTGTAAAATCTAACAAAACAGGCTTATTTACTTTTTTCGCATATTCTAAGCCTTGGTCTATGTCATAAAAAGCGCAAAGTCCTTGGGGGGTATGCTCATTCAGATAGGCATATTTTTTATTGGGGTAACTACAAATGTCAGCTGTAGAGAAACTACCACTTGTATGATTGTTAGTCCCAGAATGATTTCCTTCCCCTTCGCCCGCAGCCACAGGTGGGATAATCGCAATAGAGTCCAAAAGTCGTAATTGTCTTCCAAACATGCCAGGAATCATATAAAAACCAATTGCTAAAAACATCAAGGCTAATAAAAGTCTTGGAACAGAAATGCTTTCTGGCTGATAGTCATTGTCTATTTTCAAAAATCCGAGCAAATACAAACTCAATGCTAATGATATCGCTATCCATATTCCCAAATACAATTCTCTTGGCAAAATATGTAAGTTCCATACCAAGTCCACATTACTCAAATAAGAAAAAGCCAAAGCCATTTCTAAAAAGCCAAGGGTAACTTTGAACGTCCCGAGCCAGCCGCCCGATTTTGGTATAGATTGTAAAAGACTTGGAAAAACGGCAAACAAAACAAAAGGCAATGCCAAAGTGCTTGAAAATGCCAACATTGGCACAATAATGCACCACAAAGAACCGCCATCACTTGCTGAACTCATCAACTGTGCTACGAAAACGCCTGTACAAGAAAAAGAGACAACTACCAAGGTCAAAGCCATGAAGAAAATCCCTGTAAGGCTTGTGGTAGAGGCTTTGCTGCTCAGTTTTGTACTCCAAGAGGAGGGCAAAGACATATCAAACCAGCCCAAAAAGGACAAACCAAAAGCAAAAATTAAGATAAATAAGAATAAATTTACCCAGCCATTTGTCGCAATTTCATTCAAAACCGTATTTCCAAAGGCAAAAGAAAGCCCTAATGCCAAGACCGTAAAAATCGAAATAATCGAAGCTCCATAAAACAAAGCATTAAAAATTCCTCTGCGGCGGCTGCTACTTTGTTTGGTAAAATAACTAACCGTAAGCGGAATCATCGGATAAAAACAAGGCGTAAAAGCGGCTAATAAGCCCAATCCTAAGCCTTTTAAGACCAAAAACCACAAATCGCAGCCTTCGCCTTTTGAGACTTCTGGCGTTGAAACTACTGTATTTTCATTTGCTGCCCCATTTGTCCACGCAAAAGCAGGAATTACCTCAATTTGTCCTGCAACTTCTTTGTTATTGCTTGCAGCAGCAAAATTCAATAAGCCTTTGAAAACAGGGTTTTCAGCCGTTACTTTTACTTGTTGTGTAATGGTAACCGAATCTTCATAAAAGGTTTTTCCTTTTACCGTTTTCTTTTTGCCTTCTATTTTTATATCACCCATTTCCTCATAACCATTGTTTTGACCTTGTGCAAGTTCAAAAGAAGGCATACTTGCATTTGCCAACAGTTGAATACTTGGCTCTAATTTGCCACGCATTACAATCGTCAAAATATCGCCTACTTTGGGCGCAGTTGTAGGATTAGGCTTTACATCTACTGCCCAACGAAGTCCGTTTAAGATGCTATTTTGTTCCTCCGGAGAAATAGCAACTTCTTTGTTTTGTGCCGCAGCAAGCGTGTCTTTCGGCATCACCTTTGCGACAGGCACCTGTGCAGGCGGTGGGAAATCTCCTTTTACTTCTTTTAGGGGCGTTGCTGGGGTTGTAGGATTTATTGCAGAAGTAGGGCTTGCACTGCCACCTGCACCTACTTTCAATGGAATGGTAAACTCATACGTAGAAGGAATACACATTTCTTCGTCACAGATTTGATAATCTAAATAAGCCGCTAACACAGGATTTTCGGCAGTTATTTTTATTTTTTGCGAAAATGTAGCTGTTTTTTCATAAAAAGTAATGTCGGCACGAAAAATATCATCAAATTCCGTCTTTTTCCCGCCTGCGCCATCTACCACTTTTCCTACTACTTCTATGCCTTTTGCAGATTTATCTAAGAGAAATAACAATGGCTTGATAGGTGTTTTTGCACCAGGTTGATTTGCTGCATAGATATGAAAACCATCATTCATTTTGCAAGTAAAGCTCAAAGTGATTTCATCTCCGATTTTTAGATTTGCAGGAATAGTATGATTTTCAGACCATTTATGTACATCTTTGGGCTTAAATTGGGCAAACGCAGATATGCAAAAGCTCAAAAACATCACAAGAAGTAGCAACGAGTATTTTTTCATTTGATATAAAATTGCAAAATGTTTATCCTTAATTTATGCAAAGGTAAATATATATGAATCGCTATACAAAAAAATTTATGGCTTATGTGCTTTTTTGGTCAAATCCCACAATTATTCCTTAGTTTTGTGGGCAAAAATAGCCATTTTATCATCTGTTTCTGCGCACATTTTGTATCAATTCTCATTTCGTACACATACATTTTTCTCAGTTAGTCGCTATATAGCGATGGTTTTTCTATGTTTGTTGGCGTTTACGGCTCTTTTTGCCGATTTTTTGTGTTCCGAAAAACCTATTTATGTGGTTTATAAAAATAAACCATATTATCCACTTTTTGCTTCACAAACGGTATCAGATTCGCTGCCAAATCCCCGTTCGGGCAAAATGATATGGCAAAATATCGCCGATGCAGACTGGAAACATATTCAATATGAAAAGGCAATTTGGACGCTATGCCCGTTTAGCACAAAATATCCAGGAAATCAAAAATTGCGAAAGCCCTTTTCACAACAAAAAATTCAAAATCAGGTATTTACGCATTATCTTGGAACAGATTTGCAAGACATAGATGTGTTTGCAAGCATGATTCAAGGGGCAAAAACCAGTCTTTCTGTGGGTTTAGGAGGATTACTGTTGCTATCATTTTTGGGTTTGAGTTTGGGCGGAATAGCGGGTTATTTTGGCGACACAAAACTCATACTTGCACGAGGACAACAATATGGATTACTTTTGGGGACATTTATGGGCTTTTTTTATGGTTTTTACCTTTTTAGATTTGACATAGAAAATGCCTTTATTGCGCAAGCGTATGGAAAAGGTATCTTGTATTTGCTTAGGTCTTTTGGCATTTTTATCGCTGCTATTTTATGCTTTACTTGGTTGGGGAAAAAAATAGGGTTTATCCCTTTTTTTGCCAAAAGAAAAGCCTTTGCAATAGATAATTATATCACACAAATTACTGATATTCAAATGTCTTTGCCTATTATGTTATTGGTCGTAAGTTTGTCCTTGATGCTGCCCCGAAGCATTATTTCTTTGATTCTTATTATTGGTTTTTCTAACTATATGGGACTTGCAAGGATGGTGAGAAGCCTCACACAACAGACCCGTAATTTACCCTATATTGAAGCCGCACAAGCATTAGGTCTTTCGCAAATACGCATTTTATGGCAACACATTTTGCCGAATATTTTGCCTACAATCCGTATCATTATGATATTAAGTTTAGCAGATTTAATTTTATTGGAAGCCTCTTTTTCTTTTCTTAACATAGGTTTGCCCCTTGATGTCGTCAGTTGGGGGAAAATACTCAATCAAGCCCGTAATAGCCCCGAGACTTGGTGGCTTTTTGCTTTTCCTGCACTCACAATCGCTGCTACGGCAGGAAGTTTGAAGATATTGGGGCAGCAAAAGTAGTTTTTTCGTATCTTTGTGGCTTAAATCCATTTTTCTTCGGTATGAATATCAAATTATTTTCTTTCTATATTGCGTTTGCAACCTTGCTTATCGCTTGCGGACCCAAAGGCACACCTACGCCTAATAATGTTTTTGCAGAAAATCAAGAACCTGCCTTATCGGGCAGCAACCTTGCTCCTCGTGTATTGATAAATGGCAAAATTGTGGGATATGGCGATGCTACCTATCTTTTACCTTATTTTGTGGGAGGAAATTTGGTGGGAGACGCTGGCTATTTGTTTCAAAACCTGCGTTACGACTTGGCTTATGATGCTTTGACGGAAAAATGGACAGCAACTTGTAAGCCCGAAAATTTTGCAGGAAAAAAGACCCTCATGTTTGAAAAAGACAAAAAAGAAATGACGGCAGATGGCAAAACTTATACAATGCCTGTGGCGGCGGCGGTGGAAAATGGAAAGTTAGTTTTGTCTTTACGTTTTTTAGTAGAAATGGGCGGCTGTGCCATCACAGAATGGGACGCAGATACGCATACTTTGCAAAGCTATTTTTATGAAGCATTGGATTATGGGGTTTATTTTTATGGAAAACAAACAAGCAATACAGATGCAACAGGCTGCCAAAAATATGTTACCGGTCAGGCAAATGCTTTTTTTGACCCCACAAAACCGACCATTATTTATACGCATGGTTGGCAATTAGATGGCGTAAAAAATAAGGGAAGGGAAGATTTTCGCTTGAAAAACAATGAGATAGACATACAAACACAAAATTTTTGGATAGATTTGGGCTGGAATGTGGGCATTTTTCATTGGGTGCAACTGGCAGATGATGGGGGTGTACCGCCGCCAAGAGAGCCTGAAACCAAAATTTACGATATTCAAAATAAACTTTCGCAGATGCGTTGGAAGCGCACAAATGGTACTTTTGTAACTTCTGCGGGGCTTGTGCCAAGCAAAACGGTAAGGGAATTGTATGCCGATGAATATCAATCCATTTTTGACAGCAATTATAGTGGCAGTGAAATTCGTTTGGTAGGCAATTCTTTGGGTGGCAATTTGGCGATGGCAATGTTAGGCGAATTACTGCACAGAAATGAAACGAAATATCCGCAAAGAGTAACCTTGATAGACCCTTACTGGTCTTCAAATCTCACAAGCGAGCAGGCAAATTTCCCTTACAACTTCAAAAATGCTTCGGAAATGGCAACAGATGCTGCCAAAAAGTTGCGTAGCAATCATAATACAGCGATTGAGTATTTTCGCACAAGTTTGGCGGGTTTTGCAGGCACAAACACAAGTTTGATAGAAGTTACGGCTTTTTCGCATTTTGGCACAGATTATTCTTGGAATACCCTCACCAAACATACTGCTCCTGTACGCCAATATTTTTGGTCTATTGCCTTTGCGCCACCTGTGGAAATCTACCGCCCAAATGCTTTTATTGCCTTTGCGCCTACAGGCAATGTCGCTGCTTCTGCTGCTACGCCTCATGCCCGTATCCTCGAACTTATGCGCAATGACAAATATTGGAATCACGTAGAAGGACGAAATACGATTTCACCCGCAGATGATAAGTTTGAAATAAGAGATGGATTGTATTGATAATCGGCGTATAAAAAAGTGCAAATTATACGTTCATTGAGCGTAGCCGAAATGAACCCTATGGATTTGGCTTCGCCAAATTAAGTGGATAGTTTCGACTTCGCTCAACTATCCATTTTTTTCAAAAAACCTAAACATCAACGCTTAAACCACTCCAAAAAAGTCTCTTTTTTGCGGACGGAAATTTCTAGTTCTTGTCCATCGCTCATTTTTACACTGCCGCCACGTCCACGTCCGACTTGTAAAATATGCAGTTTATTGACAATATGCCCATGATGAATGCGGCAAAAATCGCTTTCAGGCAACAAAGTTTCATATTCTTTGAGGTTTTTGGAAGAAATAAATACTTTTCCTTGTTGTAAATGAAAAGCCGTATAACTTCCTTCTGCAATGCAATATAAAATTTCTTTGAGTTTGAAAATATGCTGTCCTTCCATGTCATGTAGTACAATTTGTTGGTCGTTTGCCATTTCCTCGTTCAAATTTTGCAATAATAATTCATAGTTTTTCGAGGAGATTTTTTCTTGAATTCTTTGTGTTGCCCTCGCAACTGCTTCTTGCAGCTGTGAGATATTCACAGGTTTTAACAAATAATCAACGGCTGCAAAACGAAAAGCATTGATGGCATAGTGATTAAATGCCGTAATAAAAATGACCTCAAAAGTGATATTTTTGAGGGATTGTAGCAAGTCAAAACCATTGCCCAAGGGCATTTCGATGTCCAAAAATACCAACTGAGGATTCACACTTTCGATAAGTAATTTTGCCTTTGCAATATTGCCCGCAGTGCCTACTATGTGAATATGTGGACAAAAATCTGCGAGGAATTTTTGAAGGGTAGAGATGCTTTTGCTTTCATCATCTACAATTATGGCTGTAATCATTGTTCCTTGGGAATGTTAAAAATAACTTGTGTGCCAAGTGCTTGTCCATCAGCACTTTCTTTGTCTATTATGGTCAAATCATAGCCCGCATGTTTGAGTTTATTCATTAAATCTATGCGTTGTTTTGTGAGGCTAATACCAAAAGATTGATGCTTTTTTACATTATTAGACTTCATTGCAGCCGCTTTTTTTCGCCCAATTCCATTATCGTCAATGGTACAAATAATGCTTTTTTCATTTTGTTTGAAAGAAATAAGCAATTTACCTTGTTGTTCATTTTCCAAATATTGAAATCCATGTCTTATCGAATTTTCTACAAAAGGTTGAACAATCATGGGCGGAATTTCTATTTGATGCCCGTCTATCTGTTCATCAATGATTATTTCATACCTAAAATGATTGTCAAAACGCATTTGCTCCAACAATAAATAATTTTCTAAATAATCTTTTTCTTGCATGAGGGTAATGCTGTTATTGCCCACAATATCAAGGGTTTTGCGCATCAAAGAAGCAAATTCTGTCAAATATTTATTGGCATTTTGAATGTCATTATATACCATATAATGCTGAATAGAATTGAGGCAATTGAAAATAAAATGCGGATTCATTTGCGCTCGTAGTTGCTTTTGTTCCAATTCTAAATGCTGCTGACGTGTTTTCATACGATTGTTGCGAAAGAGCAAAATTCCTAAAATGAGGAGGAATAACATCGTTCCCAAAACGGCATAAATAATGAGGTTTTTGCGAAAAAGACGTAATTTTTGCAACTCATTTTCCTTTTGTAAATGCACATTTTTCATTTCCATTTCTCGCATTTCCATTTTTGCACTCAGTTGCGCTATCTCCTTTATTTTGTCTTCATTGAGCAAACTGTCTTTGGCAGCATTTCCTTTTTGTACATAATCAAACGCCTTTTTATAACTGCCTTTTTCTTGATAAAAAGCAGACAATGAAATACTTGCATCTCGAATGATTTCTAAATTATGGAATTTTTCAGCCAATCCTAAGCCTTTTAATAAGTAGATTTCTCCTTCGGTCTTTTTCCCCATAATCATGTATATCCCTCCCAAACCACTCCACGCATATTGCAACAAACTCTCATCTTCTGTTTCTTCGCCTATTCTTACACATTTTTGGTAGTAATAAATGGCAGAGTCTTTTCTATTTTCAAGTTCATAACATAATGCTAAATTGAACAAGCAAGGGTAGTCCGCTTCTGTTTTGTTTAATTTTTTGCAAATTGCCAAAGATTCAAACAAGTAAGGCTTTGCAGCTTGTGTGTTTTTTTGTGCCAAATAGCTTTCTGCAATGTCGCTACAACGGCTTGCAACCCTGTCCATATTGCCCAAAGTAGTATAAATTG
>JAAFHL010000108.1 GCA_013298365.1 Bacteroidota bacterium
CCTCAATATTTCCATTGCAGAATTATACGATTTTTTACTCGTATTTAGCATTTCATTTTTTGTATGGTTCATGCGGATTTTCTACTTATATTAAGGTTTCTTTCCCGTAAAAGTAACGAGTGCAATTCTATTTCCTCTTTTATTTACCGTCAAACGATAAAACTCACCAATTCCCTGTTCGGCAAGGTCGGCTACCTGCACCCAACGTACACTTTCTTCTTTATTTTTATTAGATGTTGAGCGTAGTCGAAACACCGATTTCTTGGGATAATACGCATATAATTTGCCTTTGTCGCCTGCTAAAAGATAGCCTTTTTGATGCCAACAAAAATCCTCACATTCGGGCAAAGTAGGCACAATTTGTGTCAGACTATCTTTGTCAAAATCATATTGCATGATATTCCAGGTACTTTCTGCTTTGGAAACAAAAGTTACCGCATTTTTGTGAGGAACTTTCAGAATTGCCCTGCCTACATTGTCGTGAATTTGTTTTTTTTGGGCAGGAAAACGAGTATCAAAACGATACAAAGCATGTTTTTTTTCGCCTACAATAAAAACGGCTGCCTCATCTTTGTTTATCCAATCATAGTAGCCTATTCCTTTGAGTTGTTCTGAAATAACAAACTCTCTCTCTTTCAAGGCTTTATAATATTTCCCATACATAATAGACAAATCCCAAAAACGCTGTGTGCTATCTTTGTCGGTTTCGATTCTTACCGCAGAAATGCGATGTGTTTTGGGATTAAATTTAGGCGAAAACTCACTTTCAGGCGTATTTGTAACTTGACGCACCTTGTTTTTGCCCATTTCGCCAATGTGATATTGATACACATCGGTTTGTTTTTGCCCTTTTACTTCCGAAACAAACAAAATATCTTTGCCATCGGGCGTGAAATAAGGTTGATTGTCATAGCCCTCATTATCCGATATCTTCGTCAAATGCGACAATTTAATTTGCTGCTTTTTTGTCTTCATTTTGAGCATATAAATATCCGTTGTAGGATATTGAGCAAAACTTGCGCCCATTTGACAAATAAACAATGTGAATAGTATTTTTTTCATAATAAAAAGATATATAGTATCAAGGCTTCAAAATTAGGATAAAAATTTGAAAGTTCTTACCTTTGTCTCGCAGATTTTCGGGGATTAGTCGCAGATTTACACAGATTGTCTTTTCCATATCTTCATATAAACGTATATCTTCGTCTTAATAACTGCGCAAATCTGCGAGAAACTACAAAAAACATGCGATATATTATTTTATTTACATTATTAGCCAGTTTTATTGCTTGCGGCAAATCCGATAAATTGCCTACTTATTTTGAAAATGAACCGATTCCTAGCTTCAAAATGCAAAATCAAACGGGCAAAGAAATGACTGAACAAGATTTTACAGGCAAAATCTATATAGCCGATTTCTTTTTTTCTACCTGTCCTGGCGTGTGCAAAATCATGGCAAAAGAAATGAAAATGGTTCAAAATCAGACAAAAGACATGGAAGATGTGAAGCTCATTTCTTTTTCGGTGGACCCCGAAACGGATTCTGTGGCGAGACTCAAAGAATATGGAGATATAATTGGGGCAATTCCTGATAAATGGCACTTGATGACGGGTAAATACGAAAACGTCTTTGATTTGGCACAAAACAAATACCACATTTCTGCGCTCAAAGATGCAAAAGCAGAAGGTGGCATTTTTCATGATGAAAGGCTTATTTTGGTAGATAAAAAAGGACGTGTTAGGGGTTTTTACCACATAAAAGATTCTGTCAAAATGAAACAATTAATCATAGATATTGGTTATTTGCGTACACAATAGTTTGAATTTCTCGCAGATTTACACAGATTATGCGCAGATTTTCGCAGATTAATAGATTTTATGCTAAAAAACGAAAAACTAATGACCCGTTTAATATGGGGGGCAGCTATTTTAGTGCCTGTTGTTGTTGGAACATTAACAAATCCGAGTTTCCCCAAGTTAAATGTAGGATTTGATACACATATTTTTGCAACTATTAGTGCTTGCATCAATTTTACAGTTACTTTGTTGCTTATTGCAGGTTATGTATTGATTCGCAAAGGAGAACAAGAATTACATAAAAAAGCGATGTTATCTGCTTTTATTTTATCTATTGTCTTTTTGGTTTCCTATATTTTCTATCATTCTACCTCACCTACAACCTATCATTGTCCAGAAAGTCCTGTATCTAAATCCTTGTATTTAATTATTTTGTATTCACATATAGGTTTGTCAGCAATCATTGTTCCTTTGTCTTGTTTTTCTGTTTTTCGAGGGCTCACAAATAATTTTGAAAAGCATAGAAAAATTGCCAAAATAACTTTACCTTTGTGGCTGTATGTAACGATAACAGGCGTAATTGTTTATTTAATGATTTCACCTTGTTATAACTAATTATAACGTTTTCCATCTTATTTTTTTCTTTATGCAAAAATATCTTATCTGTGCTGCAAGCCTTTTTCTTTGGGCAAACATTTCTTTTTGCCAAACAACCAAAAAAGTAGAAGTGAACAGTACTTCTACAAACGACACACCGACACAAGCCGTAACGCGTGAAAAACTTAAAAGTGATGTGGCTCAAAAAGAGCAACAAAACGATGGCTGGGAAGTAATGAGTACAGAAGCAACGATTTATGTGCCGCCTGCTGATAATGATTTACAAAAATCTATTAACAAAGAAGGTGCAACAATTATTTCCCGAGAAGAGTTTAATAAGAAATTCAAAAATGAGAAATAATTTCTCCTACAACTATATTGTAAATATATGAAAAATGTCCTATTAACTGTTTTGTTTTGGGGATTTTCGCTCACAATTGCTTTGGCGCAATGTCCTATGTGTAAGGCAGTTGCTCTTTCTGCACAAAAAGAAGGAGGCCATGCCTTTAACTTAAATGATGGCATTTTGTATCTCTTGGGCTTGCCATTTTTAGCGATGGGTTACATTGGTTTTGTTTGGCTCAAAAAAAGCAAAATATTCAACGCAAATCAGCAATGATTTTTCCTCCATATTGCTAACAAAAAAATACGCAGCTTATCACAAGTTGCGTATTTGGTTCTTATAATCAAACTATATTCAAACTACTTATCATTTTTTGAAAAATCCCCATAATTAGTCAAGGCCCCATTTTTTATTTCATATAATTTCGACAAATTCCCTTCTATTTCTCTGTCATTTGGATAGCGGCGATGCAACTCCTCATAAATGATTTTTGCACGCTCTTTTTCGCCATTCAATTCTATTGCCTTGGCAAAGTAAAATAATGCTGCACTGTCCGAAGGATTTGTTTCCTCCAAAAAATGCTGGAAAAAACCAGCCGCCGCCTGATATTTGCCTTTTTCAAGTAATTTAATTCCCACTGAAAAATTACCTTGCGCAAAAATCATATATGGTAACACAAGAAGTAGTAGTATTGAATATTGTTTCATATTATTGTTGTAATTTTATAGTACAAAGGTATGCCTTGTTTACGACAGATTTATTTTTTTTCGATAATTGGACATAAAGCTTCGATAATTGGCAGGAAATTTATGTTTACTGTTGTATTATTCCTTGATAAAGCAGGGTTTAAACGCTGCTTTATCAAGGAATAATTGTCAAACAATCTATTTAATTGAATACCTTTATCTGATTTTTTTGGCAATTATATTTTCAAATATGCTTATTTTTTATTATTTTTGCTTCTCATTTAAAAAAAGCTATGAATAAACATAATTTTCAAGTAAATCTTACGGGTATGATAGATATTTTATCACATCATTTATACAGCGATGAGAAAGTATTTATCCGTGAATTACTCCAAAATGCAACCGATGCAATTAGTGCAAGAAAACTAACAGGCGAAGCATTTGTCCCTGCTATCGAAATAGAACTGATTGATGATGAAGATTTTCCTAAGCAAATCATTGTTTCTGAAAACGGCATCGGCTTGACCGAATCCGAAGTTCATGCCTTTCTTTCTATCATTGGCATGAGTTCCAAAAAAGATGAATTATTCAAAAAAAGGCAAGAATTTATCGGACAATTTGGCATAGGATTGTTATCTTGTTTTATGATAACGGACGAAATAGTCATGATTTCTCGCTCGGCAAAAGGCGGAAATGCGATTGAATGGCGAGGTTATGCCGATGGCACGTACACCGTAAAAGTCTTAGAAAGTGATTATTCCGTAGGTACAAAAGTTTTTTTAAAAGCAAAAGCAGGTGCAGAAAAACATTTTTCACATCAAGCCCTTAAAAACTTGGTCAAGCATTATGCCGACCTTCTGCCCTACCCTATTCGCTTGCTACACGCAGAAGAATCGCAGCAAATCAATGTAGGACATGCGCCTTGGCAGCAAATGTATGACACCTTGGAAGAAGAAAAGGCGGCTTTGATGGAATTTGGAAAAGCACAATTTAACATGCCTTTTTTGGATTGTATTCCCTTGCTTTCGGAAACAGGTAAGGTAAAAGGGGGCGCATATATTGTGAGTTGGGAAAAAAATGCAGGACAAAAAGAGACACATCGTGTGTATTTGCACAACATGTTGATTTCGGAATCGGCAGAAAACGTCTTGCCTGAGTGGGCTTTTTTTGTAAAATGTGTCATAAATGCCCAAAATTTGCGCCCTGTGGCTTCTCGTGAAGCTTTTTATGAAGACCAAATTTTGGCAGATACAAGAGAGGAATTGGGTAAATGTATCAAAAACTACCTTGTTCAACTCGAAAAACATGATGCTCGCTTGTTAGAACGAATCATTATGAGGCATTACAACGCCATCAAAATCATGATGTTGAATGATGACGACTTTTTCAAACTGATGTATAAATATATTCCTTTTGAAACGACCGCAGGCAGAATAACGTTGGACAAATTTATCAAGCAATTTGGTTCGATTCAATATGTGGGCGATGTGAATGATTTTCGGCAAATTTCGGGCATTGCAACCGCACAGGCAATTCAGTTGGTGAACGCAGGCTACGTGTATGATGTAGAATTTATGCACAAATTGGCAACAAGTATGCCTGAAATTCCGATTATTGCTGTAAGCCCCAAAGAAATTACGCAACAATTTGACGAGTTAAGTCCTGCCGAACACAAAGAAGTATTTGACTTTATAGACTTAGCAAATACGGTGTTAGAAGAATTTAATTGTCAAGCCGATTTGAAGAAATTTGAACCCGCAAATGTACCGAGCATCTATTATCACAGCGATGATATGGGATTTTTGCGCAATATTTCTTTTTCTAAGGAAAAATCAGATGGCTTATGGGGCGGAATTTTAGATGCGTTAATGGAAGAAACTGTTAAAAATGCAGACGCACAACTTTGCTTTAATTATAACAATATTTTAATAAAGAACCTCATTGCATTAGATGATATAGAAGTTAAATTATTGAATGTCAAAATTTTGTATATACAGGCTTTGTTGCTGGGGCATCATCCTTTGCAAAAAAAGGAATTAGATGTTTTGACAAATGGCTTGTTGAAATTGATGGAAAAGGTAATTTGAGATTTCTCGCAGATTTTCGCAGATAGAACCGCAGATTTGCGCAAATAATAAGCTCTGTAAATCTACACTCTTTATCTGTGAGAACCTAAACGCTTGCTAAACAAATAAAAAACAACACGCATGGAAAACTATAAAACAACCTATAAAAACCTATTAGCCTCGGCAGAATCGCTGTCTTATAGCGATGAGCGTGTGGCAATTATAGAAAAAGCGATGGCACTTGCCGACCTACATCAAGACGAAGACTTGCAATTTAAAGTCCGTTTGCAATATATTAGGGAAGTGCAAGAAGCGGGCGGATACCCCGAAAAATACATGGCTGTTTTCCCCTGGCTTTTGGCTTATATTGATGACAAAAATGATTTATGGGACATGTACCAAGTGCTTTGGTATTACAAGTGGGTAACAGGTTCTATGACAAGTTTCCCAAGTATCACTAAAACGCAAATTATCAATGCCTTAGAAGATTTGAAAAATCGCTATCGCAAAGTTACAGGCAGTGATTTGGTATATCATGATTGTTGCCGCAGCATTTTGGGGGACTTAGGTGACTGGGAAGAAGCCAAAAAACATCATGCCGCAATTGAAAATTTACATTCAAGAGAGATGTTGCGAGACTGCAAAGCATGTGTGGTAAATAACGAAGTTTCTTATTGGGTAGGAATTGGCGAGGTAGAGAAAGCCTTAGAAGTGGCTACTCCCCTACTCAATAGCAACTTATCTTGCCGTTCTGTGCCGCATACAACCTATCGCCGTTTTATTCCTGAATTATTGGTGCTAAATCGCCAAGAGGCAGCGATGGAAATGGCTAAAAAATTATTTGCCTTAGTTGATGAATCTGATAGAGATGATTATACCAAAAACTACACCTTGTTAGGATTCATGGGTATTACACAGAATTTTGAAAAAGGCATTGATTTTTTTAATGCTCGTTTTGAAAACGCTTTTAAAGTCCGTTCCAAATGGAGCAAATTTCATTTCTATCTTCACGCTCGTTTATTTTTTGACCAATACAAACAAGTAACAGAAAATGAAAATATTAGCATAAAAATCCCTGAAAAACATACTTTGTTTCATGCAAGTAACAACTATAACTTAGATAGCCTCATTGCTTGGTTTGACAAAGAAATTAACGAAATCGAGGCTGCTTTTAACAAAAGAAATGGCAATGATTATTTTAGCAAAAAGAAAGCATTTGGGTTTAGTTTAGCAAACTATGCAAAAAAAATGGAATGGGGCGAAGACCTTGCAAAGGTGGAAAAAGAAGATGATGATTATGAAGAATAAAAAATAGTATTTTTTGTAAATTTCTGAATAAAGGAGGGTTTAAACCCTGCTTTATTGAGAAAACCTTAAAAAATGCAGTAAACATTCCAGACTTTTAGAAGATATGGCGGCATTTCGGCAGGCTCATTTCGGCACAGCTCAGTACAAGCAATGCAACGCAACGACCACCGCTTTTTAGGAGAAAGCCATTTATGCTATTCTGAATAGTTATCTAAAATATGCAAAACTTTATTTGTTAGATTAACCTAACTTTATTACCTTTGCCGCCATAACAATATATTCAGGATATGAAATCAATTATAATCAACACTATACTAAGCACTATTCTTGCCTTAGTTGTCCAATTATCTATGGCGCAGACAGCCACAATTTCTGGCAAAATCATATCAGAAGGTATGCCCGTACAATTTGCGAATGTGGTACTAAAAGAAGCACAAATGGGGGTAGTTTCTGATTCAAGTGGAGATTATGAACTCAAAAATATACCCGCAGGAAAGTATAAAGTAGAAGTAAGTGTTATCGGATTTATTACGACTACAAAGTCTGTCAATATCAACGGAGCCGAAAACCAACAACTTGACTTTGACCTCACTACGCATCAAAGTTCGCTGAATGATGTCGTGATAACGGGAACGATGAAAGAAGTGAATCGCTTGGAAAGCCCTGTAAATGTAGAAGTTTATACCATGAAGTATTTTAACAAAAATCCAACGCCCAATATTTATGAGGCATTGCAAAATATAAATGGGGTGCGTCCACAATTAAATTGCCAAGTATGTAACACCGGCGACATTCATATAAACGGTCTCGAAGGTCCTTATACGATGGTGCTGATAGATGGAATGCCGATTGTTAGCAGTTTGTCCACCGTTTATGGTTTGTCAGGGATTCCCAATTCATTGGTAGAAAGAATTGAAATCGTAAAAGGTCCCGCATCTTCTTTATATGGGAGTGAAGCGGTTGGTGGGCTTATCAATATCATTACCAAAAAGTCGCAAAACGCCCCTTTGATTTCAGCAGATATATTTGGAACAAGTTGGGGGGAATATAATGCGGATATTGGATTAAAATTACAGGCAGGAAAAAAAATAAGTGTCTTAACAGGAATTAATTATTTTAATTTTCAACATAAAATAGATAAAAATAAAGATAATTTTACAGATATGACTTTGCAAAACAGAATTTCTATATTCCAAAAATGGAATTTTCAGCGCAAAGCCAATCGCTTATTTAGTATGGCAGGTCGTTATATGTATGAAGACCGTTGGGGAGGAGACTTGCGATGGGAGAAACAATTTAGGGGCGGAGATAGCATTTATGGCGAAAGTATTTATACCAAAAGATGGGAAGTTTTGGGCAATTATCAATTGCCTACCCGAGAAAAACTCATGTTATCCTTTTCTTATAACGACCATAAACAGAACAGTGTTTATGGCAATATACCTTATATAGCAACGCAAAAAATAGCTTTTACGCAATTAACCTGGGATAAGAAAGTGGGCAGAAATGATTTTTTAATAGGCACAGCATTACGTTATACTTTTTATGACGATAATACGCCTGCAACCTCAACCGCTGACACCCTAATTCCACAAAATCAAGCACAAAAAACGTGGTTGCCAGGCATATTTGTACAAGATGAAATTGCGATGAATGAAAAGCATAAATTTTTACTGGGTCTTAGATATGATTATAATTCCTATCATGGAAATATCTATACGCCCCGTTTAGCATATAAATGGACAATCAATGAAAAAAATATTTTTCGCATAAACGCAGGAACAGGATTCAGAGTAGTCAATTTATTTACCGAAGACCATGCAGCTTTGACGGGTGCAAGAATTGTAGAAATAAAAAATGAATTGAAGCCTGAAAAATCTTATAATGCCAATGTTAATTATATAAAAAAATTCTATATTAAAAATAAAACATTTATCACATTGGACGTATCTGCATTTTATACCTATTTTAATAACCGTATTGTAGGCGATTTTGAAAGCGACCCAAACAAGATTATGTATGACAATTTGCAAGGTTATGCTGAAAGTAAAGGGATTACTTTGAACGTAGATATGGCATTTGATAATGGGCTGAAAATCATCATGGGTGCAACCGCTATGGAAAATACATTAACTGAAAATAGCGTTACAAAGCAACAAATTTTGACAGAAAAAGTAACGGGTACTTGGGCTATTTCTTACAACATCAAAAAGGCAAACCTAACGATTGACTATACAGGCAATGTATATAGTCATATGCGTTTGCCCCTGTTAAGCGAGACTGACCCACGCAAGGCATATTCCCCTTGGTGGAGCATACAAAACCTACAATTGTCATATAATGGAATCAAAAGCCTGCAAATATATGGAGGGGTAAAAAATCTTTTGAACTGGACACCTAACAAAGGCAATCCTTTTATAATAGCCCGAAGCAATGACCCTTTTGACAAACAAGTACAATTTGACAGCAATGGACAAGCGATTGCAAATGCCAACAATCCGTTTGGGCTAACATTTGACCCAAGTTATGTATATGCACCAAATCAAGGGGCAAGGGTGTTTTTGGGGGTGAGATATCGTTTTAGGTGATTGCCATAGCTTTATACAAACAAATAAAAACCGCCTAAACGTTTTTTCGTTTAAGCGGTTGTAAATTTTCCCTAATAAGGAACAAGTTAAAAATAAGATAGCCATTCTGCAAGAATCCAGAAAAACTAAGTGATTCAGTATCAGTTTTCTGGATTCTTGCAGAATGGACAACCTTAACAAGTTATTTTTCACTCGTTCCTAAATTATTTGCTTACGACAATTCTCGCTGTTTTGTGGATATTATTTCCTGCAAGTTGCAAGAAATAGATGCCCGCAGGAATGTCTTGTGTGTCAATCGTAGTTTCCTTTAATGCGTCAGCCTCTGCCACATCTTCATACAAAACCTTCACCATTTGCCCCAAGGTATTTGTCAAACTTAGGCGCACTTGTTTTGTTTCAGCTAATTGAAAAGAAATGATTCCCGTTCCATTTATGGGATTTGGTGCAACATTGAAAATCCATAAAGGCTGTGAATCAAGGGTTTCACTGATTTCCTCACCTGCCAAGCGCACATTACCTGTGGTTACTGTAAATTTATAAGGTGTTCTCCAACTTGTAGCAACTACATTGTTATGACGAATACGGAAATAGTAAGTACCAGCCGCCAAACTTGTCGCAGTTGTAAGATTAATGGCATTATTTGCTGACGAAGAAGCCGTAAAAGTAGCTGAAAGGTTACCATTTACACTCATCAACGCATAATTTGCAGGCGTTGTTGTATATAAATCTACTCTACCAGCTAAACCTGCTGTTTTGAAAAAGGTCAATTTCACTTTTCCCGCCGCAGGCAAGGTGAATGTGTACCAATCTACATCAGTTGTATTTGTCCCCTCCGCAACAGCCGTTGCACGAATTTGCGCCATACCTGAATAAGTTGCCCCAATATTTACGTCCCATGCAAAAGCAGGATAATCGCCTTCATCTAAGCCACGTACAACATTGTCTGTATCAGCAGTTTCCCCTAAATGATTAGGTCCAGATGGAAGATAAATTCTATCCGAAAGGCGGTGATTTGTACCATCATGCGGCACAGCAATACCTGTTGTACTTGAGTTTCCACTGCCATTTCCTCCTTGAAAAAGCCATTGTCTTTGGTCATCTACCACCAAATCACCACCAGCTAAAGTGCCACCACTCAATGTATTAGATACATAATAGGTATAACGCACATTTTTAGGCAAAGGCATGTTCGGATTGTCTTTTGTGCCGTCCCATTGATAAGGAAGCCCTACACTTTGTCCATTTTGGTTTATTCCTTGCTGAACAACATTGTTTGTTAAACCATCACAATTCACATCATTGTTCCAATAAGAATACGGGAAAGTAGGAATATCTGTTTCTTTTCCACCAAAAAGATACACACCTGGATAGTCATTTTGGAAAATATTGGCATTGTCATAGCTATAACGCAAATCACGTACTGCCTCACTTGACAAATCAGGCAAAACGTCGTCAGTAGTATAGCCACCATTTGCTGCATTTTCGTCTATTTCATTTATTTCGCCTGTTTTGAGAGAAAAAGGAATGACTACATCGCCATTTTTAGGATTCCCATTTGCTATGCGCAAATTAGAAGCATTACCCATTGTATTAGAGCCTCTATGTGGTGTCCCTACCGTCAATAATTTGGCAACCTTATGTCCGTCAGCCGCCGCAGGATTTACCCACCAACGAGGCGCACTTGTCGCATTATTATTTACGGTGCGTTGTAGATATTCTCTACTTGCAAGTCCCCCCATAGAATGTCCTACCAAAATCACTTTTTTCTTGGTAGGATTTGCCGCCAAAATCGCAGCAATCGCTTTTCCGACCAAAGCACCTTGTTTCACAATCGAAGATTCATTGTTATCTGCATCAAATAAACCAGGTGCACCACCAATAATCGGAAATTCGCTCATGTTTCCATTATTTGCCACACTCACATCAAAATTCATGGCATATACACAACCTGGCGCAAGTACATTATTTTCATTTGAAAAAACCCAACGAATGTCATCATCACTTGTTCCCATAACGCCATCATTTCCTGCAATATTTTCGGAAGTTGTGGCGTTAGGTGCGGCATGAAATACATCGGCTCTTGCGCCCCAAATGCTTTGAAAATGCGTGTTTGACATCACAGGTAGCCAAGTATCTGAGTTGCTCACCCAACCATGTAGAAATAACACAGGATAAGCACACTCACATGGACAAATTGCTTGTGAAAAGCCAGAGAAGCCTGCTGCCCAAAGTATGAAAGTAAATAGAAAATGTTTTTTTTGCATAAACTAAAAATATGCTATGAGTTGATTAGTGTGTGTTTTCGGACAAAGGTAAGGCTTTCTTGGATAGAAAACAAAGTTTTCTTTTTTGCTAATTGTTATGCCAAAGAAATAAAGGCTTTGCCCATAATAGCCTGTATCATCACAAAAGAGATATAGGCTAAATATAAAATAGAAAATGCCCATACAGCTATTTTTGCTTGCGACTCCTGTATCACATCACGAACTGCCCATGCAAAAAAAGGAATAATTTGTAAGGCATGTAAACCAAAAAAGTGGGCTACTCGCAAATCTCCTAACACCGTACTCCAATTGAAAAAAGGAAGTCCCGCTCCGCCATCGACTCCACCAACGCTATGTCCCGTTCCACTGCTAATGTAGCCACCAAATAAGCTAAAAATCACAAAATAAATCAGACCAATTTTGATACTTAAAGCGATTGCTGGAGGTAATGCTATATTTTTTTGGCGAACAAATACACTAGCAATAAACATCGTATAAATCGTAATTGCTAAAATAACAACGCCCATTAAAGCAAAAAGAATCATTCCATACAAATCTGATTCATTAAAATGGGATAACTGCCCTCTAAATGCTTGTGAAATGATGCCTATTTGCTCAAAAGTAAAAGCAACTACTACTGCCCAACTGTATTTATAAACCTTTTTCTGGTCTTGAAGATAAAAGAGAAATAAAGCCATTGTCCAGCTATATATCAGAT
>JAAFHL010000109.1 GCA_013298365.1 Bacteroidota bacterium
TCCCATGCTCTGTCCCTACCCATATTCGCCCATTTGCATCTTCTCTCACACAGTAGGTTTTGTTGCTGCCCAGCCCATTTTGAATACTATATGTTTGAAAGTTTTTGCCATCATATTTAGTCAGTCCATTTGTGTAAGAAGCAAACCAAAAATTGCCTTCTTTGTCCCGAAAACTCGAACAAATATCATTGCAGGGAAATCCCTTTTGTTTGTTCAGATAGCTAATATGATAGGGTTTTGGCTCTTGTGGGTCAAATTGATTGATGCCATTATCGGTTGTGCTAATCCAAAGATTTCCATTATCATCTTCTAAAAAAGACTTCGCAATTTCACTGTTTAGCCCCTCACCTATTCCTATGCTTGTAAAAATACCTTTCCGAATTTTATACACTCCTTTTCCTTCTGTTCCTACCCACAAATTTCCTTCGGTATCTATGGAAACAGCTTGCACCGTATTACGTAAGTCCCAATTTTTGGCAGTAAAAGTAGCCGATTCTGTTACCAAAACATTCTCACCCTCAGCAACTTGCATACTTGATACCAATTTTACAATCCCTGTGCGTGTGCCTGCCCAAATCGTAGCATTTTTGTCTCTTACCAAACAAAAAATATTGTTATCAGGGATATTTTGACTAAAAATGACTTTTCCCCGCTCTTCCTCATAGCGCATTACGCCTTTATTCGTGCCAAGCCAGATTCTATCTTGTTCTTTATCTAATAAAATCGCTCGAATCTCGGTATTTCTAAACTCCGAAATTTGGTGGATTTCCCCCGATTCATAAAACATCAAGCCTACATTTGTGCCTATCCAAATGCGTCCTCTTCTATCTTTCAGCAATACATTTATTTCCGATTTGAGAGAAGATTCGATGGGGAAAATGGCATTATCATGATATTGAAAAATCATGCCATTTTTCGTACCTATCCACAATATATCTTGGGTTTCATCATAAAAAAGCGAGAGGATATTGTAGGAAGTTAAGCCATTTTCTTTGCCAAAGTTCTGAAAATGAACGCCATCAAAACGACTTAAACCGCTTTCTGTACCTAACCAAAGATTGCCCTGCTTATCTCCTGTAATTGCAGTAACAAATCTCCCTGCTAATCCATTTTCGGGCTGAAAATCGGTAAAGTTTTTTCCATCAAAACGACTCACGCCTCTATGTGTTCCCAGCCAAATAAAGCCCCTTTTGTCTTGATAAATGGCTCTTACCTGCGATTGCGAAAGTCCTTCACCAATGGAATATTGGCTCACATTATACTCTTGCGCAAAACAGCATAAAGGGATACAACACAGTAAAAAAAGGATTTTTACGATGCACTTTTGGGCAATAATGGTGGCTATTTTTATGGGTTTATTCATCTAACATGAAATTATTTTTTCGCATTTTTCAATAAATCGGCTATTTGCTGTTTCAATCGCTCATTTTCATCTGCTATCCTCCATGCCAATAATGGAAGATATTAGTAGTTTTGCTATTTTTGCATCTTCCATCAGATACTTGAAAACTACATCATATATAGGATTTGCTATGTGCATAAATTGTTAAAAGCATGATACTATGGTTCTTTGAACAAAGATTTGGTTTTAAAATTATTCATCATTTGTTGAGCCAATATATAACCTTCCGAGTTTTTGGGACGAGCATCTATTATCGGTTTGCGGGCAATGTCTATGCCATCTAATATTTCTCGCACATCTATTTGTAAAATGAATTGTGTTTCACTATTTTTTTGAATAGCAAAAGCATCTTTCGCCGCAGTTGTATAATCCAAGTTCGTGAGCAAATCGTCCAAACATATCCGATAGGAAACAGGAAATTGTACACCTACTGAATCTGTTCTTCCTTTTAAAAATAAAAAAGTATAGCCGTCTGCTTCATTCAAAAACATATTTTTGGAAGCATGCAGGGGCGAATCAGGATTGTAATTTGCCGCATTTGTATGATTGAGGGCAGGAGAAACGCCAATATCAAATATCAAGCCTTTGTAGTTGCCCACATCAAGCGTAAAAGACTGAAAAACACCACTTCCATGATTTGTTTTTCCTGTTTTTAAAAAATCAAATAAAGCAATATCCCCGAGTTTGACTTCGGAGTTGTCGCTTCTAACTGCCCGAATATTGGAAACATAAAACTGAAAACTATCTAAGGTAATATTTCTGCCAAAATAAGCACTCTGAAGCACATCAAACTCCAAGGCTGCACCATTCCAATAAGGGCTGAAATTGAGTTCTAATGTACCCGTTGCTACAGGTTCTGGCGGTGGTGGACCAGGACAGCCCAACATGAAGAATAAGGCAGAAAGCAGGAGAAAAAAATAGTTTTTCATATTGAAATATATGTGGTTTAAATTACAAAAATACACAAATTGAGTTAATTTTAACAATTATTTATGGGCTTTTCGTGGCTTTCGTACATATTTTTTTATGCCCTCAATTGTGTTAAAAGAAGTGCAGCCTTTGGGGGCTTATTTTCACCCATTTCCAACAAAAAAGTCTCCTTGGGTTGTCTTTTTCCTCGACTATGTTGATAACTTTTATCATAGTATTGCAAAACGATTTGTGTAGCTGTCTGAAAATCACTTTCTTGGAAAGCGGCTAAGGCTTGCTGATAAGCTACTCCGCCCAATTTTCGGGAAATTTTATCCAAACACAAGACTATTTCATCAGGACTTGCGGCTGCATATTCTTTTACCAATCGCTCAATGCGCACGTTTTCAGGCATTTCTACTAAGAAAAAAGGAGCTACTTCCATTTTTTTCCAAAAACCTTCGGGAATAAAAACCCGTCCTATGCTACGACTTTCACTTTCTACCCAAATCTTTTTTTGCCAATCTAATGTTTGTAATTCATGGAGTAAGTCATTCTCAAACTGCTCTACCGTAGGTTGTGGCGCTTGTGCCAGATGTCCAAAAGCGGAACCTTTGTGGCAAGCAATTCCTTCTAAATCAATAATTTGCTCCCCAATTTTTGCCAATTCATGCAAAATTTCTGTTTTGCCTACGCCTGTTTTCCCTCCTAATACCTGCAACGTGTAAGGTTGTGCAAAACTTTCTAAGACATATTGCCGATAGGCTTTGTAGCCGCCTTTAAGCAAATTTACCTCAAAACCTGCATATTGCAGCAGCATCGCCACACTTTCACTCCGCATTCCTCCTCGCCAACAATGCACCAATAATTTTTTGTCGGGTGCGATTTTCGCTGCTATTTTCACAAACCTCGACAACTTAATACCCACAAAATCAAGCCCTTTGAGCAAAGCCATTTCTTTGCCTTGTTGCTTATACAAAGTTCCTACAATCGCCCTTTCTTCGTCAGAGAATAAAGGCATATTGTATGCGCCCACAATATGCCCCTGCGCATATTCTTTCGGGCTGCGCACGTCTATCATGGGCAGCTTTTGAGCGTGAGTAAGAAAATCTTGTGGCGAAAAGCGTTGCATATTGCTAAATTTAGGTCAAAATTACGTTAATTTATGCGTTTTTTATAAAAAATGATTGATTTTCTGTAAAAGATAAATATGCTAAGTAGAGACTAATATCATTATCGTGTGAGGGAAGCCTTAGCAAAAGAAGGCGGGCTGATTATACACAACTCTTAACTAATAATATAGGGGAGAATATATTCCGTTTTTGCAGATAGCTATAGAAGAAAATGTATCTATATACAATCGTATTATGTCAAGATTTGAACACCTATTTTAACTATTACAATCATCATTGTTCACATCAAGTATTTAACAACAAAATGTCCGCAGAAACGCATTTCAATAGATGTTGTTTTTCTGTACTTCCTTAATTTTGCCAACAAGCAGAATTTCCTCCAAATCAATTGCGCATTTTTAATACTTAACTGATTTGGAGAATTAGAAATTCGGACTTTTTGCTTTTTCGGCATTAACCGCCAAATCATCACCAAGTATTCCTGCTGTTTTTTTTGTAGCTAGTTTGGCGTTGATAGCAACGTCATCCATCAAAGCAGCTATGTCGTCTAAAATTGTAAAAAAACCTGAAGCCATATTGGTATTAAATTTAGTATGATAATAGCGTAAAAAAAACTTGTTAAATATTTGAGAATGGTGTTTACATTAAGTTTTTTGCCAATGTTATTGTATCGTATGTTGTGTTCCATTAGCGATAACGTCCCGCAGTTTTGCCTCCTTTTTTGTTGTTGCAAAGGTAATTTTTTTTCTCTAAAGACAAAAATCACATAAAGCTATTGTGTTGAGTAGTTACCCTTCAAAAGTTGTAAAAAGTCCAAATGCTATGCTAGTCAGTTGCAGGTGTCGGCACAGCCTAAAACACTTGTATCGGACTAAAGTATTGATATTGTCTTCTTTGCGTCTTTATATTTTTAGTTTGGCTACGGCTCACTACAAGTGCGGCTTTGCGTCAATTTTCAGATAGATTATCCGTTTATTTATTTTTCATTCCTTATTATCTGTTACTCCTCCATTTGATTTTCTTTTTCTATTTCTTCTGCTAACTTTTTTTCAAATTTATTATGTATTAATAGTATGAGAAGTCCAAACACAACAGACGAAATAATTAATGCCGTATTAACAAGCCCCGTAACAGAAAAAGAGATTCTAATTAAAATCGTTGAAATAAGAAATCCCGAGTTTCTGATGACTTTATGAAACTGGTCTGTGTGAAAAAATGAAAATAATAATAAGATTACATCAGAAATAATCAGAATATTGAAAAACTGCTCAAAGAAAATGTTATTGATGTTCTTGAAAGAAATAGGGTCGCTTAATCATTAATAGTATGGGAACTAAGGCAGTAGCTATCCATTTTTTTGTATTTATAAATTTCGCAATACTTAAAGCATAATTTTCACTATTTTTAATCGTCCTAAATTCTTTGGTTCGCTGAACACGAAATAGATAAATGAGATAGAATAGTAATAATGATGCTACTAAATCGTATGTAAACTGCAAATCACTTTCAATTTCAAACCAATTAGACGAAAGTGATAAATAGGAAAGGTCTTTGAATAATCGTCTAATAATGATAAGCGCAATAATCTCATACTGCTTTGAAATATACGTAGAAGTTGATTTTGGGAGATAATAGATTAGAAGATATACCTCGTAAACCAATATAAAAGAAAAAGGGGTATAAATGGCTGCAATAGGGTTTTTTAATAAACTTGATGGCTCGTGAATAGCAATAATATTAAAGTGTACCAATTCAATAAGTAATAAGTGACCTATAAAGCTTACTATGGCAATCCATAAGATGACCTGTTCACTCTTTTCTTTCATCTCTTTTGAAAGCAGTTTTTGGTAAAGTATTTCCAAAAGTTTGGATAATCGTATATTGATTTCTTTGATTAACATAATGTATTGTTTATGGTTATTGGGGACTTGAGAATGATTACTAATGTTTTTTCAGATTTGTGATGGGTGAGATTTTCAGTACCCATATTTATGCAGAGAACAGAAGTTTTTGCAAGCACAAAACTCTCTATGGCACACAAAAAACTGCCTACTGCAAATGTACTGTTATGGCTTGCTTATTCAATATGTACAAACGTAATGTCAAAAGACAAACGCTTATTCTAAAGATTAGCTCAATTTTTCGCCAAATCTTTCATAAAAACTATGCATAGAAAATACATGTGGCATACTAATACAAGATAACATAATAAAAAACATACCTATATAGTCTTTGTTATTGACCAACATAAACGCTAAAATAATTAAAGCCCCCCCCATACTAAAAGGAAGTGCTTTTAGCCAAAGGTTGTATGAATCTATTTTCAGCTCTTTTTTGAGATGTCTCCATCCGTGAAAACTATGTTGCACCACAAAATAAATTCCAAATGAAGCAATTAATGGCAACATGCTTGACAAAAGCAAATAGCAAACGGTAACAAGCATGAACTTAGATTTTTGATAGGCTGCGAACAGAATGGAAAAAATACTTATTAACATCTTACCAATAAATAATTGATTGACTGATAAGCCTGATAATACATGATGTACTTGCAAGCCATTAATATGCTGAAGTACTGCAATGGTTTCAGCATGGTGATAAAATAAGATGGTAATCAAAACAACTAAGCCCCATACAAAAGAATTAGGTCCTTGTTTATGTTTCCATTCTCTAAAATCAGCCTGACCAAAATGCCAAGCCGAGAACACAATAAAAACACATAGTGCTAAATCTGGCAAAAAAAGCCATATTAAGCCTAAGAAAGCTCCTTTCAATAAATAGCTTACAATAAATTTTAGCAGTTGCTTTCTATGATGAATTGTTATATCAGTCAGATAGTCTATCGCTCCGTGAGAAAGACCAACGCTCAGAAAACCCATGCCTAAAAATAACCAAACCACTTCTTCTAAACCCAAAGTAGATGAAAGTAAGGATACAATTGTGATAATGAGCGCAAAATAACTTGGACTGAGGGTAGTAAACCGATAATAAATATCCTTAAATGCTACAGATAAAAAAATAAAGATGGGAAGTTTTGAGAAAATGAGGATATCCTTGCTTAGAGAGGATTTTTCGCTTAAAAATGTTAGTACATTATTAATAGGTATGTGATTAAATAAATGCTCAAAAATCTTTTTTCCGTTTTGTGGTGTTTCTTCTAAAATTTTCAGTAATAAACTATCATAAAATTTGAAGCGTTCAGGTTGCTTTTCCCTTGTAAACGCTTTCTGATTCAACATTGCTTCTACATGCTTGTTTGCATCTATCGCCATATTATGAAAAGCATAACCCGTTGTAGGTTTTATCATATTTGCATTAGCACCTGTATAAATCCAATTTTCACCATTATCTGTGGTAGAGATTTTGAGAGATGACATGGGAATTACGCCTTTCTCTTCTTCCAAAATTTGATAAGAAAAGTTAAATCGACCTACGTATTCCGTTAAGATTTTTTCAGCCTCCTCTCTTGTGATTTTTTCTTTTCCAAAGCGTGTTACTTCAAATAAAGCGGTATTTTCAGTAAAAGGTAATACATACATAAACTGACAGTAGTTGTTTTGAGGGATATCAAAATCCATCATAACCATAGTAGATGTATCAAAGGTGTAACCTTCCGTATTTAGCTCCCACCCATAAAAAGATTGTAATAAGTGGCTTTGATTTTTTTCGGCTGTCGCATACAAAGGAGGCCTGCTATCAAAAACTTTATTAGCCTCTATGTTATTTTTTGTTAAATTAATTATGAATGATGACGATTTCAACTGGGGTTTGCCCTGAAATAATTCTTTATAATATTTAATTTCTTGACCCTTGAGTACTTCTTTTGCTTTATTGTATAAATCAATGCCTCTAATATGATAATAATTAACGGGTGCGATTATTTGAAATTCTCGCTCAACTACTTTTATTTGCTGCCATTTTGCGCTAACCAAATCTCCCAAACTAAGTCTTGAAAGTTCGGCTTCGGTAGCCCAAAAGCAAAAATTTCGGTCATTTACCATTTTACTGTTTGGCTCTATGATGGCAAGTTTCTTATTCTGCAATAAACCATTTTCGTGCATTTTTAGAAGTAAGAGGCAATTAGCAGCACCCATACCAATAAAAAGAAAATCGACTGATTCTGTTGAATTATTACTCATTACTTAACATTTTTAATTTCAAACAAAACTATCTAAGTAGATAGGAAACTAATTGAACATGAAATAAACTACCATGTATTTCCAACATGTATCTCAGAAAATAAATCTCGCAAGCTGTTCGCACAAACCAAGCAAGAACTTGGGTTGCTTTTACAACTTCAGCAAACTAATCAAATAATTTGACCTCAACATAACAGGTAGGTCTCATCTTTCAGATTAGTACGTTTTTCGAGTTTTTACCCTACAAAATCGCTAATAAGTTCCCAATTTTTAATATTGAGGTTAAATTCTCGCTCGTAATTTTAGACGCTCCGTTTTTTCTACTCTTTAGGATTTTCTGAATCTCTCTATTTTGTCAGATTATTTCTATCTTCAACACTCAACAAACAAACAATTCAAAGTTTTGTTTTGAGTACATAAATCTGTTACTACTCTCCTGCAGCTTTGCAGCACTCAACGGTCACTTTTACCAAATCCGTATTAATAGAATAGCTGTTTAAGGTATCAACCCCAAAGGCTTTTTTTAATCTTTTCGAGGTGATTTTAATGTAAAAAGAGAATCTCCGTCATAACGGTATATATCCTTAGCATTGTATGCAAACTGTAGTTCTGAATTTGCAGGTACATCACTCTTTTATTGTCAATATTAGCAAAATTACGCAAATTACGCAAGAAGACGTTTTGATAAATGGGGAACATATCCCTATTGTAGATAGCTATCGGGAAGAAGTGCGAGAAAAAGTGATTAAGGGAAGTTGCTGAAACGGTAAAAAAACAAGCGTTTTGTCTTTTCAGATAAAACGCTTGTTTCTTATAGGAGAAAATATTTTTACCTACCCTGCAAAACGCCTCTCAAATCATGCCCTGTCAAAATATACAATTCCTCTGCCAAAGCCATAGCTTCTTTTTCACGCCCCGATTGTGCAAGATATTGCGCTGTCATCACCGCACCCGTAACGGCAGGGTGTCGCTTATCTACTTGCATTTTCCTTTTGTGATAATCTCGCAAAGTATTCGTAGCAATCGTTTTGAGCATAGAAAATTCACTTTCAGCTTCTTTGTCCATGCCTGCACGATACAGCATTTCGGCACTCCACGTCAAATAGCTCACAGGCGGCTCTATCACATTGTAAGGAATGGTTTTTTGACTAAAATCATACACTTCTTTCAATTTGACTTTTGCTGCTGCAATTTTTGCAGGATTTGCCGTAGGAATACTTGCTACATCTAAACCTATTTTTGCCAAAGAATCTACTTCGGGCGTTTTGACTATCTCCATTTGCGCCTCCCAATTTTCGATTTGCTGCCCATAACTTGCCATAAGTCTGTGCATCGTATTGCGATAGTTAGACACAATCACCATGCGAATATGCTCATCTGTATTGAGTTTTGGGTCATTTAAGCCTGTATATTTGAAGTTTTTAACAACATTTTCATACATTTTCGCCTGATTTACAACGCCTTCTGTCATAATATCTCGGGGCATCTCAGGATTCAATTGTATGGGCAGTAAACGATGTGCCATGCCTTCCATTTGCAACTGATACGTCAAACCATGATAGTTTTCGGGCGGAATCGTGTTTGCAAAATAAATGGGTCTGTTCCAATTGCTGCTTGCAATGTTGCGAATGATGTTTATCATGGCAGAATCTTTGCGCAAAATCGCTCCTTTTGAAGGAAAATCCCATACAAAAGTGTCTGCTATGCCCATTTTTTCGGTTTCAGAAATTGCGCCCGCCTTTACCATCGCCTCTTTGTTGGTCAAAATGCGGAAAGGTTTGGGTTTGCTACCCATATAATAATTGAATTTTTCGCCTGCGTAGTCATTGTATTTCATGGCAATGGGCAAAGGCGCAGATTCATTTTTCTGCATTTGCATTTGGCGAATGTACCAATCGGAAATGAGCAATTCCAAATTGACAACCCGCACATCTGGACGCACATTTTCTACTTCTTGTGCATACCAAAGTGGAAAAGTATCATTGTCGCCAGCCGTAAACAGAATGGCATTTTTGGCACAACTGTTTAACAAATTATAAGCAAATTCCACATCAATCCAACGATTTTTGCGGGTATGGTCGTCCCAGTTTTGTCCACACATCAAGGCAGGTACAAGCAATGCAACACCGCCCACAATAAAAGGCGTATTTTGCTTAAAGGTTTTTCTAAAAGTTTCTATCAAAAACAAAACCCCCATGCCTATCCAAACACAAAAAGTTTGGAAAGAACTTGCATACGCATAATCTCTTTCACGCGGCTGCGCAGGGGTTTGATTGAGGTAAATAATGATGGCTATACCTGTAAAGAAAAATAGCAAAGCTACAATTGAAGCATCTTTATTTTTGTGTGAAAACTGCCAAATCAGCCCCATCATTCCTAATAGCAAAGGCAAAAAGAAATAATGATTTTGCGCCTTGTTCCCTTTCATTTCGGGATTGTTCATAAAAATGCCATCTTCCCAATTATCATCTTGAATATCACTTTCTCTTCCCACAAAATTCCACATAAAATAGCGCAAATACATATGCACAAGCTGATAGCGAAATGCAAACGCAATGTCTTCGCCCGCAGTAGGTATATCATCTGTGGGGTCTTGTGGATTTTCGCCTTTATTTTTCACAAATTCCTGATAACCAAAAGGACGAGACATATAATGACTTTCGCTATACATACGAGGGAAAAGTTTTATATCGCTGTCTTCGTACATGTAATCCTGCTTCATTTCGTCCTCTACATACTTGTCTTTGCCCTCAAACAAGGTATAACGCAGATATTTATCTTCAAACAAATAGCGGCGACCATCATTTTTTGGGATTGCATTGTACATTGCGCCTTGGAAAAGTGGGCGTTCTCCGTATTGTTCACGCCGCATATAGCTTAGGAATGTCAAGATATTTTCGGGGTTATTCATGTCAATCGGCGGGTTTGCACCAGAACGAACAAAAATAACGGTATAGGACGAAAATCCCATCATAATGACAATGTAAGACAAAACGGCTACATTCAAAATGACATTTTTCTTTTTGATACTGTATAATAAAAGCCCTACGACTGTTGCCACAATCATCAAGGCAAAAATCGCACTTCCGGTTCCCATTGGCATACCCATTCCGCCCCTGTCTTGCCCTGCTCTGGTAATAGACCCCGTAAAAAAGAGTTCAAATTGTTGGGCAATGCTAAATGTATATTGAATAATGCCATATTGTATAAATGCCAAAATGAGAACAGAAATGCCAAAAGTTGCCAAAATCCCCTTCCAATTTGCGTCATATTTGCGAAAATAAAACATCAACGCAAGTGCAGGAATGGTAAGCAAGTTGAGCAAATGCACGCCAATAGACAAGCCCATGACATAAGCAATGAGAATAATCCACTTATAATGGTCGGCTTCGTCTGCACGTACTTCCCATTTTGTCATCAACCAAACCACAATTGCCGTAAAAAAGCCACTCATGGCATATACTTCGGCTTCTACGGCATTGAACCAAATCGAATCGGCAAAAGTACAGGCAAGCCCTGCTACTGCGCCCGCAAACATCGCCCCATACAATTTTACATTTTCCTCCCAATCCAAATTTTTGAGGACTTTGCTCGCAAAATAGGTCGTAACCCAACACGTAAACAGCGAGGTAAATGCAGAAGAAAGCACACTTATCATATTTACCATAAAGGCAATATGCTGTTTATCAATGGCAAACATCGAAAATATGCGCCCTATGAGCAAAAACAAAGGTGCGCCTGGTGGGTGCGTAACTTCTAATTCGTGCGCACAAGCAATAAATTCCCCACAATCCCAAAAACTTGCGGTAGGAGCTGCTGTCAAAAAATAGGTAACAAACGCAATGGCAAAAACCGCCCAGCCTGTTAGATTATTGAGTTTTGTGTATGACATGTATGTTATGCGGATTAATAGCGATGTAAATTTTGGCAAAGATACATTATTTCGTGTTTTGTGTATGTTTTTTTTTTCGTAGTTGTCATTCAAGGGCTTGGAGGCAATCGAAATAGCATAATGTGTTCGTTAGAACTTATGAGATTTGAGTCTATGTACAAAAATGCAAGCACTTTCCTCTTGTAAAGAAAAAAGTGCTTGCATCTTATCTGCATGTCTGCTATTTTTGTTTCCCTTATCTCGTTAGGGATAAAATATCGGTAGAAAACAATAAATCCCCTAATTCCCCTCGAATTTTCGTGCAAAGCACGAAAAAATATAAAATGGGACGGGAAATGCGTGTTTCTACCGATATTTTGTGCCTACGGCACAGAAAAACAACTTACTTATTATGATGGCAGACATGTTGTCATATATTTGCAATATAAGAAAAGATAAATTAGCTAAAACCAAGCAGTAACGGGAAATGAGTACAAATTTCAGCTAATCACCTTTTTAGCGAATTATGCGCACAACTCACAGCGGCACAGTAGAACATGGCTCGCCATAGCTGATTTTTTTGGCAAAGGGCTTCATTCTTTTCGTAACTTCTACATAGACAGAAATGGGTATTTTTACATGGCTGCACCCTTTTATAACCACAGGTTTTCCTGTAAATTCAGCGAAGTCTATATTGTCGAATGCTTTGTTTAACAAGTAATTATCCAATTCTGAAAGGCTACCAAATACAAAATTTTTGGCAATGCCTTGCAAGCGTGTGGCAAGCAACATATACGCCCATACAGGCACAATCGCATCTGCACTGCATTGAATCGCAATATATTGGTCTTGGTATTGCGCCCAATCATGTTCTTTTACAA
>JAAFHL010000011.1 GCA_013298365.1 Bacteroidota bacterium
TCTTTTAGGGTATTAAGCCCGAACTATACGTATGGCATTATCGCTTTTGGTGATGTCAATCGCTTTGCTGATGTAGATTTGGTGGTATATAAAAGTGATGGCGAAGGCGGCTGGATAAAAGTAGGTTCTGATACCGATAAAACAAATGAAGCTGTGGTAAAAGTTGAGCCTGATGAAAGTGCAGAATATCGCTTTGAAGTAAAAGCCGAAAAGTTCTTAGAAGGAAATGATGTAGGAAATTATTGCCTCATTATTTGTAATAAAGAAAGGGAATAAATGACTTTTATATATTAATAAGTAACTAATATACAGATATTTACGTTTTTTGCTGAAAAAAAAGTGAAAAAAAAGTAAAAAAAAGTCATTTTATGCTTGGTATATTCGTAAAATAGTCATACTTTTGCACTCTCATTTAGGCACACACATAAATAAGCAATTATTTGACTGTACTAAATAATGATTTCGTAGCTCAGTTGGTAGAGCATCTCACTTTTAATGAGAGGGTCTTGGGTTCGAATCCCAACGAGATCACAAGTTTAGATTTCTTTGACATACAGCTAAGGCAAGTGCTAAAAGCTAATTCCCCTGCCCAGGTGGCGAAATTGGTAGACGCACCATCTTGAGGGGGTGGCGCTGGAAACGGCGTGCTGGTTCGAATCCAGTTCTGGGCACATGTTCACTTCCTTATTAGTTGCTAAAAAAATCATAAAACAAAGAGCTTGATTTCGTAGCTCAGTTGGTAGAGCATCTCACTTTTAATGAGAGGGTCTTGGGTTCGAATCCCAACGAGATCACAAGCGACAGATTTATTTCTGTCGCTTTTTTTTGTGGCAAAACCTTATATTTTATATTTCCCCTTTTTGCTTATAATACTAAACCTCAAATATAGACTTACGTATATAGGTCTTTATCTCATTTAATCATTTTTTATGAAAAAATTCTACTTACTCCTTTTCGTCATTTTGGGGTTCAAAATGGCAAGTTATGCTCAAAATTTTGATAGCCCAGTCGAATACAATGACTATATCATTGGCGAGTGCAACAAGATATATGACAAAAACAGTAACTATATCAGCTATGCCGTACATAGCGACAATGTAAACAAGGTAGCTACACAACTGCGTATTGCCATCAAACAAATCGAAAGGAGTATTAACAAAATCGAAAAAATGCCTGCTTTCAAAGGTGACGTCAAGTTTAGAAACGATGCCTCAACCTTATTGAAATTAGAATTACAGATTTTTTCCATAGACCATAGTGCTGCGGTGAAACTCAAAGAGACAAGCCAAGATTCCTATATAGCCATGGAAAAATATTTCAAAGCAGAAGAACTTGCCAATAAAAAATTACATGATGCCTACAAACGCTTGGACAAGGCGCAAGAGGATTTTGCGAAAAAAAATAATGTAAAAATTAGCCCTGAAATATCGGAAGCCAATCAACAAAGACTTGAAATGAGCATTATCACAGGAAAAGTCTTCAAATATAGCCGTACTGTTTATCTTTCGAGTTTTCGGGTATCGAAGGCAAAAGCTGCCTTTTTAGAGGCTTTGGCACAAAAAAATGCGGTACTTGTAGAAAAAAAAAGACAAGAATTGGTCAATGCTGCAAAATTGGAAGTAGCAAAATTAGACAGCCTTCAAAGGGCTTTTGATGATGACACTTATAAGGAGGCTACGATGGCTTTCGTTAATTATAATTTGACAAAAGGAGAAACAGACTATAAAGAATTGGCGAATTTAATGAAAAATAGTAACAAACTGAGTCAGGAAGAAGCGGATAAATATAATGCCATTATTCAAGAAATGAATGAATTTGGCAATCTCCTTTCTGACAAAATGAATGAAACAAAAGCCGAACTACTCAAAAATCATGTACCTGAACCTGAAGAAGGAACGGATATTTAAGTTGAGAGTGGAGAGTTGAAAGTGGAGAGTTAATTAGTAAAAAAATACTCAGTTTTTTATCGTAAAAAAAGGTATCTTATTTTCAGGAGAAAACCGTTCTTAATTCCTCACAAACATACAAGCTATACATTTTTATGCTACCTTTGTTTGTAAAATAGATAGAATTTATTCTTATCGCATATCATTCATTTTTTGATTATGACAAAACATCTTTTGTATCTTACAGCGGCTATTTTGTTGGCAATGCCTTCACAAGCGCAAGATAAGCAGCGTATTTATTCCTTAAAAGAAGGAGAGAAATTGATGATGGCTGAATCGGGTTTGCGTGCAAGTGCGACTCCTAATAGCTTCATGATTTTGGTGGAACGTGAAAATATGAACTCTCCCGAAGGAGGTACAAGTTACCATATTATCACAGACAAAGAACAATATGGTCCTTATGGTGGGCTTATTTCAGACTTCTTTTCGGGCGACATGCGCAGAAAAGCTACGGCTTTGCCAGATATTAATAACGATAGTGAAAAAGGCATTGACAAGCATTTTGTGTTGTTTGATGACGGCAAAATGATGGGACCATACAACGGTTTTCCTGCGGTTTCTTTCAATTATGATGGCTCTGATTGGGCGATTGTGTGTACTAAATACAATGAAGAGAAAAATACTTCTAACACGACTATTCGCTTCAAATCGGGAGCAAAAGATTTGGCAATAGATGGCGCAGAATATGTGGAGTTTGCGCCAAAAGGCAATAATTCTGTACGTGTTTCTTCTACTGAAATGCCTGATGGAAGTATGAGAACAGGACTTACTTTCAATGATGGTAAAAAATTGGGACCTTGGATACTCAATAATTATCAATTTAGCCCAGATGGAAAAAGTTACATCACCTTGCGAGAAGAAAAAGATGGTAGCCGAATTTTGTCTATCAATGAAACCGAAACACCTTTTGAAAACCAAGAAAATGTAAGTACTGTTATGACAAATGATGATGCTTCTGATTGGGTAGCTGTTGGTTATCAAGATGATAAAGCTAAATTGTTTTTCAAAAATGGGACACAAACCGAATTATTTGAAAGGGTAGTAGAAAGCAGTATTTTATACGACAAAGTGGAGAAAAAATGGCTATACATGACGGCTTCTAAGGAGAAAATGAGCGTGGAGTTGCATTTGGGTGACAAAGTGATTCACTCATTTCCTTTTACCGAAAAAGATTTGCAAAGCAGTTCTGATGAGCCGTATTTCTTTGCAGGCGGCTTGATTACTCCAAGCAACGATGGCAAGCAAATGTTGATTCAATACAATATAAATGAAACCCTTCCAAAATATGCTTTACGCAAATCAGGCGAGGCAATAAAGGAAATCGCAAATACAGGCGTAACTTTTATGGGTTTTGATGGAAAAAATCGTATGTACTTTGTCAAAGAAAAGCCAGGCAAAACAGAAGATGATGAGTATAGCTATTCTTTGGACGGAAGCAATGCACCTGCAAAGTTCAAACATTATCCTGATGACCTTATTTTTATCGAAAATAGCGATAATTGGTATGCAACGTATTGGGGCGACAATGGCTTACAACTTAGTGATGGCACTTTTCAGGAAAATGCCTTTGACGTAAAATATGATAAAGTTGCTAAAAAACTCACTTGGTTGAGTTTGGAAGGCAGGGATATATATGTGAATCGTAAGGCTTTTTAAGGTATAATCCTGCTAATTTCTCGCAGATTTTCGCAGATAGTCCGTTTTATCTGCGAAAATCTGCGAGAACCTAAAATCTCAATTCTCAGGCGCAACTTCCTCTTTCGTTCCATCATCTTCTCGAAACTCCACAATGTCTCGAATTACAATCGCATCAGAAAAAATGCTGATTTTTTTCACATCACGCAAAAAATTCTCTGCATCTTCTTTGGTATAGAAGTCGCCTACTCTCACTCGATACGTAGGTTCTACGAATATCAAATAGCGTGGAATTTCGGGAAAAGCTGAAATAAATTGGTTTTTCACTCGATTCGCCTGCTCTCTGTCTTGCCCATTAAATAACTGCACACGATAACCTCTTGCCTTCACAGGTGCAGATTTTTTGGGACGAGTGGTAGTTGTTGTCGTAGGTGTATAGGTATAGGTCGGCGTTGCAGCTACGGGCGCAGTAGTTTGTGCCACAGGTTTTGGGTGTTTTTCGCTCATTTTTGCAATATTTGGGCTTGCATCTACATAATATCTTTTGTTTTCCTTCAAAAAAGGCTCTACCCTGCGATAGCGATTGAGGGTGTCTTCCACCTTTATAATCACTTCTTCCTCTTTTACCGTAGGTTTTGTAAAAGTATTATGCGCCCTAAAAAGCCCCATATCATTTGATTCATATCGTTGATATGCTGCTTTATTTTTGGGAATTGTGGGACGTTTCGTAGAAAGTTTATTTTGAGCAGGCAATATGCCAATAGAAATAATGGCAATTAAACACCAAAAGTATTGTTTCTTCATAGAATTTGTTAGTTAAATGGAAAATAAACCTATTAGCCTTTGCTACCGCCCGAAACAGAAATAGGACGCAATTTAGGAATTTTTACTTTTGCTTCTCTCACGACAAAAGCACTTGGAAAACCATTTTTACGGGCTTGTTTGCAAAAATCTTCTGCCTCTGAACGAGTGAGAAAAGCACCTGCCCTGATACGATAAGATGGCTCTATAAACAACAAATCATTGGAAACGCCTGGAAATTTACTTACAAAATTGCCCTTTGCCTGATTTGCAGCCTCACGCTCTATGCCTATATATACTTGTACTCGATAACCCTCCATTTCGGTGGTACGAGAAACGACTTCTTTATGTTTTCCCACAAAACGAGCCACATTTGCAGGCATATCTGTATATACTTTCCTACCATCTGCAAAATAAGGTTCTACTTTTTTCCACTTATCTACCATCACAGGGTCTTCTTTGGGCAGACTCACAGAAGGCATCTGAAAAGTAGGAAAATGTTGGCGAAATTCGCTTACCTCTTCGGTTTCAAACTTGGCATAATCGCCCTTATCTGCTTTGGGCGGTTGCGCCACAACAAGCAAACTTACTACTAAAAAGAGATAAAAACTGATATATTTTTTCATATAATGACATATTTTAGAACATATTAAAGGAAAGAACGCCAAATATAAGGACTTATTTTTTTTCTGCCAAGCAAAAAAAAATCTGAACTAAAAAACGGCTTATTTAGACATGCAAAAAGCGGATAAAAACAGTTAATGGCTGTTTTTATCCGCTTTTTTGTAAAACTTGGGCAAAAGTTCATTCTGTACGCTCTTTAATTATATGATTTGCCTTTCCTTCTACCGTATTTTGGGTATGTGGCACAAGCCTCAACCTTTCTTTCGGAATCAACTTACCAGTATCTTTGCAAATGCCATACGTACCATTTTCGATACGAATCAGGGCATTTTTTAGGTTAATGATAAACTTATTTTGCCGAGCAAGCAAAATCTCATTTTGCTCTTTTTCTTGACTTTCATTACCAAATTCTGTAATATTAAAACTATCTACTGAACCGCCTCCTACGTTTTTAAGGCTTTCTGAAAGACGTTGTTTTTCTGCAAGAGCTTCTTCGAGCTTGGCGAGGATAATTTCTTTAAACTCCTCTAATTCTACTTTGCTGTAAAAATGCTTTTCTTTTTCTTCCATAAAGAAAATCGCTAAAAATAAGTTAGATGAACATGATGAAAATATATACTAAAAACGAAACACTACTAATAATTATGGTCTTATATTTATATTTCGTTTGAAATATGTGTAAATATACTATTTTTTTATATAAAAACAAGTTATTTATCGCTGATTCTCACAGATGAAAGAACTTGGATTTTTGCAGATTAGGACTTATCCCCGAAAATCTGCGGTTACCTCTGCGAAAATCTGCGTGAACCTAAACTAAACCGTTATAAATCATGTACGCAAAAAGCAAAAGTTTATTGTAATTTTTACGCCTAAATTCCTGTTCCTTTGTACGAAAGAAATGGTTTTTTGTTTGCTTTTTTAGTACAAAACCCGAAATTTAATCGTGTCTTCTATGGCTTTTAGCGCATCAATCACTTCGGAGCTATATTCTTTATTTATATCTGTAATAACATAGCCCAACCATTCATTTGTTTTTAAAAACTGCCCTTCAATATTGATGTGATGTGCCGCAAGGGTATTATTGATTTTTGCCAAAATACCGGGTACATTGCGGTGAATGTGAATGAGGCGATGCACATTTTTTTGCTGTGGCAACTGTATATTCGGGAAATTAACCGCACCAAACGTATTACCTGTATTCACATATTCAATGATGCGAGCAGGCACATACTCCGCTATATTTTGCTGCGCTTCCTCGGTACTACCGCCAATGTGCGGCGTAAGAATCACATTTTCTAAGCCTCGCAATTCCGAAATAAAAGGCTCTTGATTGTTGTATGGCTCATACGGAAACACATCTATTCCCGATCCAGCAATTTTTCCGCTTTTCAAGTACTTGACTAACAAGGGAATATCTACGATAAAGCCTCTACTTAGGTTGAGAAAAATGCTCCCTTTTTTCATGGCTTTAAATTCCTCTGCCCCAAAAAAGTTGGCATTTTCCTTGCGTCCATCTACATGTAAGGTTACAACATCGGCTTTTTTGAGCAATTCTTGCAAGGAATTGCATTTTTTTGCATTTCCCAACGCCAATTTTTCCACCACATCATAGTAGTAAACCTCCATGCCCAACGCCTCTGCTAAAACCGAAAGTTGTGTGCCAATATTGCCATAGCCTACGATTCCCAACTTTTTTCCTCGCACTTCAAAACAATCTTTGGCAGATTTATTCCAGTTTCCTGTATGCAGTTTTTCGTTCATAGCGGGAATTTTGCGCATCAGCATAATGATTTCTCCCAAAGCCAACTCTACCACGCTGCGAGTATTACTATATGGCGCATTGAAAGCAATTGTGCCGAGATTTGCTGCCATTTTGAGGTTAATTTGATTTGTGCCAATGCAAAAAGCTCCAACTGCAATCAAGCGATTGGCGTGTGAAAGTACTTTTTCGGTGAGTTGCGTTTTGGAACGAATGCCCAAAATAGAAACACCTTGTATTTTTTCGCACAACTCCTCCTCCGTAGGCGACCCTGACAGGGTTTCCACTTGATAGCCTTCTTCCTTAAAACGTTCTACGGCTTTTGCGTGAATATTTTCTAATAACAACACTTTTATCCGATTTTTGGGATATGATAAAGACATTTTTAGTTGATTAATGTATAAAAATTCGTCAAAACTTGGCAAAATATGGTCAGCTTTTTCCAAAATACCTGGACGCAAAATATTTTCGGTAAAAGCATAAAAACGGTGTGCAATGCCACTTTCTTTTGCTTCGTAATCGGTGTAGGAATCGCCAATCACATATATTTCACCGTCCAAATTCATGGATTTGAGTAGCGTAGATTTGCCTTTACTATGTGCCAAAGGATTGTTTTCATCAAAACCTACGACATAGCCATTTTCATCAAAAACGAAGGTATTTGCCAAAACGTGGCTTGCATCTACCTCAAAATCAGCTACTACGGGCGCAATAAACTCATGGAAACCCAAAGACAAAATATAGACTTTCCCTTTATTTGCTTCAAAAAAAGCCTTATTTCGAGCAAAAGAAGTCGAAACTTTTTTGCGCAGCCGCAGCACCAATTTATCTATATGACTGCGATGAATGGTGAGCAAAGCCAATCTTTCTTTGAGAGAATCGTTGAAAGAAATTTTGCCCTCCATACCCAAATCTGTGATGGCTTTGATACGCTGAAACAGGGCTTTTCGTTCCTTTAGGTTTGTAACTGTCAGATTTACAAGTTCTTCTAAGGCTTCAACTTGCGTAAAAGTACTGTCAAAATCTATAATAATATTTGCTTGCATAGCGATTTTTGCCGCAAAGGTAAGGTTTTTGCGGCAGGACTTACACAATTTCTGCTGTAAAGCAGTCATTTTTCAAAAAAATGACTGCTTTATATCGAAAATTACTCATAGAAAAAATGCTTAAAACACTTATTTCTTCAAAAAAATCTTTAACTTTGTAAGGTGCTTAGTTCTACTTTGTCAAGTTGAAAAATAAGTAATTCACTTACGAGGAGTGTCATTGCGAGCTAAAAATTACCTGTTTTTCGTAGCGTAGCGGAGAAAAAACAGGTAGTTTTTAGCGAAGCAATCCTACAATGCTTGACGAGTACCACTTAAAAATCCTATCAGGTAAGCATTGTAGGATTGCTCTGGGTTAATTTGTGTAAATTTCTTCGCTACGCTACGAAATTTGCACAAATTAATCCTCTCAATGACACCATTCCTTGATTCAACTTGACAAAGTAGAATTAGGAACGAGTGAAAAATAAAATAACCATTCTGCAAGAATCTATAAAACCTAAGTGTTTAGTTATCAGCTTTCTGGATTCTTACAGAATGGACAACCTTAACAACTTATTCTTAGACTCATTCTTAATTATTCATATATGAAACATTTTTTTACTATCTTATTTGCACTTATCTGCATACACTTGCTTGACGCACAAAACATCGTGTTTGAAGAAAAAAAACATGATTTTGGCGTGGTTAATGAAGATTCTTTAAGCTATACTTTTCGTTTTGAAAATCAAGGGGAACTGCCTATTGCGATTGAGCTACTTGATGTGCCTTGTGGAAGTTGTAGGGGCTGTGTGAAGGTAAAACATACCAAAGGCTACCTCAAAAAAGGAGAGAAAGGCGAAATTGAAGTGAAATATGTAGCTTATCCCCATAATGGACTTAGCTTCCAGAAAAATATTGTGGTAGGTTTTAGCGCAGAAAAATTGGAGGCTACCCCCAAAGAAAATATTTTGCCATTGCCAGAAGTATTGCACATACAAGGTAGTATATCGAATATTCCTACCGCTACCACTGCATCTGAACCCCTGCATCTGAACCCCTGCATCTGAACCCCCAAAATTTATACCTGCGGAACAAATACCTTAATAAATAAATCTTAGAGACATACAAACAAAGGTAGGTTATCCCTATTTAGCCAGAATGATGAATTTAGAGGGAACAGTTATTTTCAGGGTATTGATAGATGAAAACGGGAGTTATATCAAACATTTGCCGCCCAAATCGGGACATCCTACTTTGATTAATGCAATTGAAGAAGAACTATGTAAATTAAGTTTTTCCCCTGCTAAACAAGGCGACAAAAATAGTATGTTTTGGGTAAATGTACCTTTTGTCTTCAAATTGAATGAGATGTAGCGGCATTATTTTTGTGGAAATACTTTGTTTTACATTTCGTTATATTGATAAAACACATCTTATGAAAAAACTTTCGATTTATTTCGCCTACTTGTCTTGTATGAGCTTATACGCCCAAGAAAATGCTTATCACCTCATTTCTCCTACGGGTCAAAAGCTTGCAGCCATTGAATATGATGATGTGGGCTATTTTCATCAAAATTTGGCATGGATAAAGTGGCAAAACGGCTATGGTTACATAGACATATCGGGCAAAGAAGTCATTCCTGCCAATAAAGCCTTGTTTTATGAAGAAGCGGGCGACTTTGCCGCAAATGGCTTGGCAATGGTTCGCAAAGGAGGCTTATATGGTTTTATAGACAAAACAGGCAATGAAATCATCAAATGTCAGTTTGATGCAACATCGGATTTTGGTGAAAATCAACTCGTTCCTACCTTCAAAAATGAAAAATGGGGTGCAATAGACAAAACAGGAAATTGGCTGATTCCTGCCAATTACGCAAGCGTTTATGTAAATGAAGGCGTAGTAGTTGTGTATAATCATGAAAAGTTTGCCCTTTTTTCTGACAAAGGCAAAGATGTAACAGGTTTTATCTATGACAATATTGGCGGTGAATTTGGACTAATGACCGAAGGCTTAATTCCTGTTCGCAAAGCAGAAAAATGGGGATTTATCAACAAAAATGGGGAAATCGCTGTAAGCATGGATTATGAACAAGTTGGGCGTTTTTCAGAAGGTCTATGCCCTATTGTATCAAATGGAAAAATTGCTTATATCAATGCCACAGGCAAGCAAATCACCGAAGCGGTTTATGCGCAAAGTGATGAGTTTTCGGAAGGGCTTGCAGCCGTAAAAAAAGACGATTTTTGGGGATATATTGATAAAACGGGCAAAGTTGTGATTCCTTTTAGCTATGAAAGTGCAAATAAATTTGATAAAGGGGGAGCGTATGTGGTAAAAGAGGGAGCGGAAATATATATCAATGCTCAAAACCAAGTTGTTGCTGCACCCACGCCTCAAACAAATGATAACCAGCGTATTTCAAAAGAATATATGCTTGAAAAAATAGAAAAAGAAGGCGTTTATACTTTTATGCATCCTAAATTGCAGTTAAAAATAGAAAAATATTATCTTGGAAATGGCAATGCAAAAGAGGGCAAAATATATGATTTAGGCAGCAATCAATTATTGGGCGAAAAAGTAACTTTTGAAAGAGGCTTGATTACATCAGGGACTTTTTATTATGAAGGCAAAAATATGAAAATCAATCAAATAAATGTCAATTTATCTCAACTGAAATCAGAAATAGCCATACAAGCCCAAAAGCCGGCAACCCCGATACAAGCCCTTGACAAGCAAACAAGCATTCAATTATATGAAGATGTTTTGGCTTTGATAGAAAAAGCAGACAAAATGCACCATGATTATTATGTCATTTCCTTAGCATTTGACATAGATGCTGCTACTGAAGAACAAAGACAGGCAAATTTGAAGAAAAAGATACAACCTTATTCTGATGCAGTTGCCGAAATAGTTGAAAAGTGCGATATTTTATTGGTAAATGACAAAAGTATTTCCAAAGAAACGATTGTTTATTTAGAAAATATCAAAAAGAAATACAAAGAAAAAGAAGCAGCATTGTTGAAATGAGTAGAGATTCTCCCGTTGCTGCGGACTGTCTGCCTTTGAGCGGAGTTCGCTGCAACCCACATTTTTAATATAAAGGGCTAAAAGTTAAGGATAATTTAGCGGTTTAGCTCCCAGAAAGCGAAAATACGCCAAATAATACAAAAATAAAGACGGATAATTGTTTCAGGATTATTTTTTTGATTGAGTGGGTAGTGAATTAAGGGTGTTTTTTGCCTCTTTTTGCCTTTTCTTTTCAGCTTCTATAGGCTTAAACGGTCCGAATTTATGTTCTTTTTCTGAAAAAGTATCTGCAAAAAGACCAAAAGGATGGTCTATGGGCTTTTCGGCGATTTTGGGCCAATCGTTGGACAAATCTTTGGCTGGGCGAGGCTGCGAATTGACAAAAGCCGCCAAATCCCAGGCTTCTTCGTCTGTGAGTTGTGGCGCATCAAAAGTTGCACCTTGTGGCATATTATATTTGACATAGCCCGCAAAACGGCTCATTCTGTACAAACCTGCCCCAAAATTGTAAGAATTATTGCCCCATAAAGGGGGATAAGTATATTCTATTTTGTCTTCTGCCAACAAACCTTCCCCATTTTCTTGATGGCAAGATTGGCATTTTGCTACATAAATCAACTTTCCTTTTTCGGGGTCAATCGCTCTGTCTAAAAAGGGCAAGTCAAAAATACCTGAAGCCTTTGCTTTTTTGCCTTTTGGTACATCTTTCCCCACAAATTCGATATAGGCTTTGATTGCCTGCATTTCTGCGCCCTCATTATCAAGGGCTTCTCCATTCAAACTCCTTTCTACACAGTCATTTATGCGTTTGTAAATATCTTCTTTCATGCCACTTCTTGCCCGATATTTGGGGTAGGTAGCGAAAACAGCACCATAATTATTGCCATACGCCTTTGTACCTGCATCTAAATGACAATTTTGGCAATTCATGCCATTTGTAATTTGTAAAACGCTGCCCTTTGGACCTAAATATTTGGCGGTATGGGAAATAAGTTCTTTTCCATATTCCACTTGTTTGCGCAAAACAGGGTCTTTTATTTCATAGATACTTGCTGCCGACCAAAAAGAAGCCATTTCTGTTTTTAGCTTTTTTTCTGCTTCCCACTGCGCCCAAGCTGCTTTTTGGGCGTTTGTGTCTATTTCATTTTTTTTATAGAAAATAGAAAAATTAGGTTTATAAATTCGACAATACAGCGCAAAGGAGGCAAGTAAAATTGTCCCTATCAAGAAAAAAAGTAAAATCGCAATGAAACACGAGATGAATTTGTCTGTATTGTTTTTCATGGGCAGGAAATTTTTTCTATTTGGTGCTTCGGCTTTAGCCGAAGGATTGATTCTTCGGCTAAAGCCGAAGCACCAAAAGTTATTTCTTCACAAAATGGATGAAAAGCTCATCATCTTTCCTTTTTTCGGCAGAATTGTAGCAGCAATCAAGCGTTTTTATATGAAAATGTGGCTCAAACAGCTCAACATAACTGCCTTTTGTTCCACCAAAAGGAGGTCCCGCAAATGTAAAGTTTTTATTGAATAAAACGCCCACAATTTTGCCATCATGTGCCAAAATATCCTTCATTTTTGCGACATAGTTTTGGCGCAAATCGGGATTGATGGCACAGAAAAAAGTTTGTTCTATGACGAGGTCATACTCGCCTTCGTGTGCAAAAAAATCACCTAATACAATCTTGATATGCGAATTTCCTGCAAATTTCGTTTGCAATTTTGCCACCAAAGTAGGCGAAATATCTATGACCGTAATATTCGTAAAACCTGCTTGCAGCAAATGTTCTGCCTCATGCGTGTTGCCACAACCTGGAATCAAGATGCGTAAGTCCTTGTTTGTGAGTTGATTAATATATTCTTTAATGGGCAACGAAATGCTGCCCAAGTCCCAGCCTGTCGTTTGCGCTTGATATTGATTGTCCCAATACTCTTGTCCCAAGTTTTTGTGTTGTTCCATGATTGATTATATGGCTTAATTTCTCGCAGATGAACGCTGATTTAACCGCAGATTTTCGCAAATTAGCACTTTTATTTGAGAAAATCTGCGAGAACCTAAACCGTTATAAAAATAATTCCTTTACAATAATATAAATGCCCATTACCAACACAAACCAGCCAAAACCTGCTTTTAATTTTGCACCAGAGAAGAATTTTGTGAGGTAATTTCCAATAAAATGCCTACCGAAGATGCCGTAGCAAAGCCAATAAAAATCCAATTATCTGCATAGTATTTGTAATATGTAGCAAAATAAGAAAAACTTATTGAATAGCTAAGTGATTTTTATCACAAAAAGGAATCAAATTGTGATGTTGCTAAAACTGAAAATAGATTTCTTTTTTCACAGCATCATTTTGTGTTTTATCTATACATTGATGTTTTATCGCTCTTTTTTTTAGGTCAAGCAATAATTCTTTGTGATTTTCAATGTTAGGAATGTCTTCTCTTAATTTATGAAAAACCCAATGTTCATCGGAGCTTATGTAATCTAAGGTAAATTGCGTATCGCTCACAAAATGAATGATTGCTTTTTTGATGACAAGAGAATCTTTAAACAAATAAGCGTCTGAATAAATCAAATTATCTCCGATGATATTGTAGTCGTCATGTTGTGTTACAATGCCATTGCTTGCGGCAAATATAAACGACTTTTGCTTGATAAAACATTCTACATATAGCCCATCTTTGGAACAAGTGTACCAATTTCCCGCAAATTTGCTTGCGGCTTTATGCGGTAGGCTACAAGCTAATAAGATTACCGCTATCAGGAAGATGAAGGTAATAGCGATTTTGTGAAAATGAGGTGTCAATCGTTTCATTATCATTTTTTTAAAAGGAACATAGGGCAAAATTAATACAAAATTCTTAGGAATGAAAAATAAATAAACGGATAATCTATCTGAAAAATCACGCAAAGCCGCAAAGATATAAAGACGCAAAGAAAACAATATCAATGCTTTGCGGCTTTGCTCCTTTTTTTCTTTGCGGGAATATTGGCTAGTTATTTATTTTTCATTCCTTAGTAAGTCAAGTGCTGAAATAAATAGTTTTTCTTCATAAAAACAAGAAAATAATTTTTTTTGCGTACTTTTGTTTATTGAATATCAAATATATGGCAACACTTATAAAGGCGATTCAAATAGCAATAAAAGCACATGATGGGCAGAAAGACAAAGCAGGAATGTCGTATTGTACACATGTCTTGCGGGTAATGGAAAAAGGACAAACCGAGACAGAGAAAATTTGTGGGGTTTTGCATGATGTCGTAGAAGACACACATTGGACTTTTGAGGATTTGGAAAAAGAAGGTTTTTCTGCGGAAATACTTCATATTCTTGATTGTTTGACGCATAGAAATAATGAATCATATACAGATTATATTGAAAGAGTGAGCAAAAATAAAGTAGCTATTCGTATAAAAATCAACGATTTAACGGATAATATGGACATCAGAAGACTATCAGAAATTACAGAAAATGATGTAAAGCGTTTACGAAAATATTTAAAAACCTATCAAAAATTGGTACAACTATTGTAGTTAATTGCATAAGTAAACATTCTTTATTTATATGAGAAAAATTAATTTAGTCTTTTTGAGTGCATTGATGATGACATCTCTTGCTGCCCAAAAAAACACCTCTGTAACGGTAGGGGTAGGCACGATGTATTATATGGGCGATATGGAGCAAAAATTGAGTGATTTGCGCCCAGCACTTTCTGCCCACTATAAGTGGAATTTTTATAAGGGATTGAGCATGAGAATAGGGCTTGCTGTTACGCAATATGGTGCAAATGACACGAAATCAAGCCAGTATGCTGATAGGAAATTGCAATTTACCAGCGATTTAGGGGAGGCAAATATACAACTTGTCTATGATATTTTGCCCGATAAGAAAGGCGTAAATGGTGGTAATTGGGGAAGTGATGTGAAATTTTCTCCTTATGTTTTTGTCGGAGCGGGCGGCTGTACCTTCAATCCGAAAGCCCCTATCAACAACAAAATACAGTATTTGCAACCTTTGGGAACAGAAGGGCAATTTATTATGCGGGGCAACAGTAATCCTACATCTTACAGCCTTGTGCAGCCTATTTTACTGGGCGGAATTGGGGCGCATTTTCGTTTTGTGCGCAACTGGGGTGCAGGTATAGATGTTGGCTATCGCTATACTTTGACCGATTATTTAGATGATGTGAGTGGATATTATCCCGATAAAGTACAACTTTTGGCGTTTAGTGGACCTGATGCCGTTGCTTTGTCAGACCCAAGTAGGCTGCAAGAAATTGGGGCTTTGCGAGGTAATCCCAAGAATAATGATGCTTATATTATGGCTACTGTTTCGTTAAATTATTACTTTATTAGAAATGCTTGTCCTACGCCTCGCTAGTTTGTTTTTGTTACGTTGCTAATGACAAAGAGGCTGCCTTTTTGAGACAGCCTCTGTTGCAAATAGTGGGTGTTAAAACTTATAACCTAAAAGTACCCCAAAGTCGAGATATTGCTTACTTCTCACTACTACATTTTATACTTGCCGCAAAGATAGTTTCTTTGTGCCAATTTGTGCTAAAAATAGGGGTGGACAATGTATTAATGGTTTGATTGCAATAAAAAATCGCCTACTTCCAATAAGTTATTAATGATTTTGTTACTCAAAGTATTTGCATCATAAGGATTATGCTCAAAATAGCGAAAACGATGCCCATCATAACGGTTGAGTCTGCTGCCCAAATAAAGCCTTCTTTGTCTTGTAAAATACGGGTAACGAAGCCTTGCGACAAGCCATCTTCAACCCCTATGTATTCTATCGGATATGTACTTTGAGAAAATAAATGATGGCAAAAGAATGAATAAATAATCGTAATAATGAAAACCCTGTACATTTTTCGTTTTGTATCAATATTGCTAAATTATATGCAAAGATAACAGGAATCTCACATAACACGAAGATATAAATGGTTTTATGTTGTTTTTTTATCAAAAGATAGATTACTTATTTACTTTTTTGGGAAAATACCTCAAAATGTTATTAATTTGCAATTAGGTTTATACAAAGAAGTCATTTTATCTATAAAAAATAAGTGAAAATCACTCATAACAACATGACAAAAAAGAAAATATACATATACGGTAGCAGCGGACAATTAGGAAATCAGCTTTTTTTCTTTGCCAACGTTATTGCTTATGCCCTACAACATGGTTTTGAAGTTGCTAACCCCGCATTTTTCAACTACGCCCATTGGTTTGAGGGGACATATCAAGATATTTATTGCCGCTTTCCTACCCAAAAATCATCTTTTGCTACAAGCCGTTGGGCAAGAATAATCGTCCTGATTTTCTATAAAATAGTAGCAAAGTTGGGTATCTTTTATCGTTTTGAGTTGGAAGAAGAGCAGTGGCTTGCCATGATATTGGCAAAACTCAAGTTGCGTAAAGTTCCGATGCAAAAAAGAGATAAATGTTTTTTGGATAAAAAGACTTTCAGAGAAGATTTATTTGGGGCAAAAAAAAGAGAACTGGCAGAACAAAATCGTTTTTTTATTAATGGTTTTATGTTTACCGCAGAAAATTTGATGGCTTACCATCGCCCAATATGCGACTTTTTTCGTCCAATGCCACACATTCAAGCGCAAGTAAGTGCAACGATTGCGCCACTTAGGGAAAAATATGACATCATTATTGGTATGCACATTCGTAGAAATGACTATAAAACTTACAAAAATGGCATATATTATTATGATGATGAAACATTTTTGCGTTTTATGGAAAATATGACCCATTTGTTACCCCATAAAAAAATCGTTTTTCTCATTTGTTCCAACGAAAAATTGAACAAAGAAAAATATGCGGCATTTGAAACAGCTTATCCGAATGGGTCGCCTATTATAGATATAAGCCTTTTTGCAGCTTGCGACTACCTAATTGGACCGCCTTCTACTTTTACACAGTGGGCTTCTTTTTATGGCAGTGTTCCTTTGTTGAAAATGGAAAATAAGCAATTACAATTTTCTTTGGGAGATTTTGCTGCATATACGATATGAGCAGTACAGTCAAAATGGCGATAATATTTCTTACCTTTGTGCTGAGAAATAAAAAAATACAATTCTTATGCTTGTAGGCTTGTTAGCAAAATATTTTTTAATTTGACCATTTTTTGATGAAAATATTATATTATTCTCCACATCCTCATATCAATCTTGCGGCACAGACAGGTGCAGGCACACACATTCGTGAGGTGATTCAGGCATTTCGAGAAAATGGACATGAGGTAGCGACCTTAATTATGGGCGGCGAAACGCAGGAGGAAGTACGGCAAACAACCGTTGTAAAGCAGAATACATTAAAGCAAAGACTCAAATCTTTTGTACCTGCTTGTATTTGGGAAGGCATAAAAGATTGGCAAATGGCAAAGTTTGATGCCTTGGCACAGCAAAAACTACTTGCCAAAATCGCTGCTTTTCAGCCTGATTTGATATATGAACGTGCCGCATATATGCAAACTTCGGGCGTTTTGGCTGCAAAAAAACATCAAATCAAACACATTTTGGAATGGAATGGTCCTTTTGTGCAAGAAAGAACACAATTATATGGTACTTCTTGTTACCTTCCTTTTGCCAAAAAAAATGAACATAAACAGTTGATGACTACTACCCTGAATGTCGTAAATTCAAGTGCAATTCGGGACTATTTTATCAAGAAATATAAAGTAAGTGAAGCCAAATTTCAGCTTATTCCCAATGCGATAAATGTGGATATGCTCAAAACAGATAATTTAGCCATTGAAAAACTGCGAGTGAAATACGCATTTTCAGATAAGTTAGTAGTAGGTTTTGTGGGACAAATTATGGCATGGCATGGTGTTGGTATTTTGTTAGAAGCTTTTGCGTTGCTGCATCAGCAACATACAAATGTGCGTTTGCTCATTGTGGGAGAAGGCAAAATGCTGGCAGCATACAAGCAATATGTACAAGAAAATGGCATAGCAGATAAGGTTATTTTTACAGGGAAAATTCCACATAAAGAAGTATTTAACCATATTTCATTGATGGACATTACGGTCATGCCTAATTCTAATTGGTATGGTTCGCCTGTGAAGATTTTTGAATATGGGGCAATGGGAAAAGCCATTATTGCGCCAAATAACATTCCCGTTAGAGACGTGATGACAGATAATGAAGATGGTATTTTGGTAGAGCCAAATGCAGATGCATTGAAATTAGCTTTGATAAAACTTATTGACAATGAGGTATTAAGAAAAAGAGTGGCTACTTCTTTTCAACAAAAAGTGCTGCAAAAACATACCTGGAAACATGAAGCAAAGCATCTTTTGGCTACCCATTTTAACGAGTTAGTTTTGTCAAAAAAATAAATATACTTGGCTGCTGCCTTTGCAAATCATAGAATTGCTTTCTTATAAAAAAATAGTTTAATAAAAATGTCTAATTTTACCACAAAGTTCACAAAGGGTTCACAAAGAACACAAAAATGGATAGAAAAACAGCCTACTTTGTGTTAGCTTTTCTTTGTGAACTTTGTGGTCTAAGTTTTTATGAGAAAGCCATGCAAATCATAGCGAAAAATAGGTATTTTTGTATAATTTTCTTATCTTTGTCTTGAAAAACTTCTGACAAACATCATGATGACAGATGCCATTCTTACTCCGTTGCTCAATTCTCCTAAATTGCCTGTATATTTTTCTCAAATACAAGCTTTTTTGGTCGAGGAAAACAAAAAAAGAGAAGATTTTTACAATCTTATCACCGAAAATGATAAGGCGGAATTTATACAAGGAATTGTCATTTTGCATTCTCCTGTAAAAAGGGTACATAATACTGTTGCTATATTATTGAATCAACTCCTAAATACGCATGTTATGCTGTATCAATTAGGTGAAGTGGGATATGACAAACTCATGATTCATCTTACCCGCAATAGCTATGAGCCAGATATTTGTTTTTGGCATTATGAAAAATCGCAGTATTTTACAGATGAGCAGATGCTGTTTCCCGCCCCTGATTTTATTGTAGAAGTGTTGTCAAAATCTACTGAAAAGACAGATAGAGGTATCAAAATGCAGGATTATGCCGCACATGGTGTGTCAGAATACTGGCTCATTCATCCTATTAAAAGAGTGATAGAAAAATATATTTTGAGCAATGAAAAATACTGGCTTGAAAAAAAATATACAATTGAAGATACTATCAAAAGTGCTGTGCTTCAAGACTTTCATATAGAAGTGATAGCCGTTTTTGATAGAATAGAGAACATGAAAGAACTGCAAAGACTCATCAAAAAAGAACCGATTACGGAGCCTGAAGGCTGGTGAAAACCTGTAAATGATAATGATTGGTCGAAAGGGCAAATTTATTTTAACATAAGCATGAATATTCTTCATATCAACGAACAAATTGGCATCAAGGGCGGCACAGAAGTATATGTGTTAGAATTGCAAAAATTGTTGCCGCCGCAGGGAGTAAATACCTATTGGATAGGCTTGCGAGAAAATGAACAGGGCAATTTTCGTTTGGCTTTTTTTGGAGAAAATACAAATGAAATGGAAATCGCTGCCACAGCCATCAATACCTACTTGCGCAATTATTTGATAGAAAAAAAAATAGATGTGATTCATATTCACAACTTTTTTTCGCCTGAAATATTGGAATACCTTTTTTCGCTTCGCCCCATGATTTGTTCGCCGCATACGCCCTGGATTGTGTGTCCTGGCAGGGATAAATTTTGGCGCAAATCGGAAAATATTTGCAATAAATCCTACGGATTACATTGTTTTAAACATATTTATACCGAACAATGCAGTAACCGTCATCCTATGCGGGTGTGGAAGGCTTGGTCAAATGTGGAGTATGTGGTCAAAAAAGCCGTACCAAAGTACAAAGCAGTGATGGTGATGTCCGATTATGTCAAAAATGAGTGCATCAAAGGTGGTATTTCCGAAGAAAAGTTGGTGCTAAATCCCTATTTTACCATGATGCCCACAAGCAATGACCATGCTACGGACGGTTTGAAGCATATTTTGTTTGTGGGACGTTTGATTACTTCAAAAGGCGTGCATTTTTTGATTTCTGCGCTCGTGCCTTTGCTGAAAAAAGACAAAAATGTGGTCTTAGACATTGTGGGAGATGGCGATATGAAGGACAAAATTCAAGCGCAAATTGCAGCAAATGGTTTAGAAAAACAGGTTATTTTGCATGGTTGGAAGGGTAGGGGAGAGGTAGAACAAATGATGCGAAAAGCCTATATTGTGGCTTTTCCTTCCATTTATCCCGAATCTTTTGGGATTGTGGGCATAGAGGCGATGATGTGCGCAAAACCGGTTGTGGCATTTGATGTAGGCGGTGTAGCTACTTGGTTGAAACAGGGGGAAACAGGTTTTTTGGTGGAAAATAAAAATGAAAAGGCATTGAGTGAGGCGGTTGAAAAGTTGCTAAATGATGAGATGCTGGCAAAAAAAATGGGCGAAAATGGACAGCAATTGGCTTTGGCGCAATATGTGCCTGCTGTTCATATTCAAAAACTTATACAGATATATCAAGCGGCAATCGCAAATTAAATGATTTTTACATGAAAATAGCACTTGTTACCAATGGGATTTGGCCTTATGTGATAGGGGGAATGGAAAAACACTCCTATTATCTTTGCAAGTTTTTGGCGCAAAAGGGCGTTTACATTGACTTATATCATACAGCCAAAAATACAAAATATGATATGAACAAATTAGAATTTTTTACAGAAGCAGAAAAAAAATTCATTACACCTATTGTTATTCCTTTCCCCCCTTCTGACGGGCTGCCTGGGCATTATCTTCGTGCTTCCAAAAAATATTCAGAACATTTGTACCAAGCCTATCAGCAAAGGGAGCGTCCCGATTTTATTTATACAAAAGGCATGACGGCTTGGTATTTTTTGAAACAAAAATTAAAGGGAGAAAACCTGCCGCCGATTAGCGTCAAAGTGCATGGATATGAAATGTTTCAAATGGCACCTTCTTGGAAAGCAAAATTGGGGCATTATCTCCTACGTCCAATTTTCCGTTTTGTCAATCAAAAAGCAGATTATGTTTTTTCGTATGGTGGCAAAATTACCGATATTATTATCAATCAACTGCATGTAGATAGCAAAAAAGTAGTAGAAATTCCCACAGGAATAGACGCAAGTTGGGTGTATGAAGAAAATAATAAGCTGTCAGATGTGAGAAAAGTCGTATTTTTGGGGCGTTATGAGCGGAGGAAAGGCGTAGAGGAATTGAGTGCAGCCCTCAATGTGCTGAAAAATACACATCAATTTCAATTTCATTTCATTGGGCAAATTCCTGATGACAAAAAAATCATAGACAGCAAAATTATCTATCATGGGGTAATTACAAATGCACCAGAGATTCAACAGATTTTGAGAAATAGTGATATTTTGGTATGCCCAAGTTATTCCGAAGGAATGCCAAATGTGATTATGGAAGCAATGGCAAGTGGCTGTGCGATTATTGCAACAGACGTAGGGGCAGTTGCCGAAATGGTAGATGACACAAATGGCTGGCTTTTGCCGAAACCTGATGTTCAGTTATTGACAAAAGCCATTTCAGAAGCCTTAACTTGCGATGCGCAAAGGCTAATTGCTTGTAAACAAAAAAGTATTTCAAAAGTAAAAAAACAATTTTTGTGGCAAAATGTCATAGATAAGTTGATTTCCCACATAAATTCCGTTAAATAATATGGCTAAAATTCTCATAACAGGTGGCACAGGCTATATTGGCTCACATACAGCCATTGAATTGCTACAAGATGCTCGCTATGAAGTCCTTTCGATTGACAATTTTTCTAATTCTTCTCCTGAAAGATTGGACAATATAGCGCATATTACAGGCAAAGCACTGCAAAATTATGCAGTAGATTTGTGCGATTTAGCAGCAACAGAAGCCGTTTTTGCCGCACATCAAGACATTGTAGGTGTCATTCATTTTGCGGCTTTTATGTCAGTCGAGGAATCTGTTCAAAACCCTTTGAAATATTATCACAACAACCTCAATTCCTTGATAAATGTATTGAAATGTTGCGAAAAATTTGGGATAAAACACTTGGTGTATTCGTCTTCTTGTAGTGTGTATGGAAATGTGGAGAAATTGCCTGTTTCGGAGGAAACGCCTTTGCAGCCTGCTCAATCGCCGTATGCAAATACTAAATTGATTGGCGAGCAGATGATTCAGGATTTTGTCAAAAATAGAAATCTAAAAGCCATTTTTCTTCGCTACTTTAATCCTGTGGGTGCGCATATTTCGGGCAGAAATGGCGAATATCCTAGCAATAAACCGTTCAACCTGTTGCCGATTGTGGTAGAAGTTGCCGCAGGAATCCGCAAAAATTTCAGCATCTATGGTACAAAATATCCTACAAGAGATGGCACTTGCTTGCGAGACTATATTCATGTTACAGACATTGCATCTGCACACATTCAAGCCTTATCTTTTTTGTTAGAAAATGAAAATAATGCCCAAATTGAAATATTCAATGTGGGTTCAGGTGATGGTGTAACGGTGCAGGAGATAGTAGATGCTTTTGAAAAGGTGAATCAACTCAAATTGACCTATCAATATGGCGAAGCTCGAGCGGGTGATGTAGCGGCTGTTTATGCAGATAACACCAAAATTCGTAGCTTATTGAAGTGGGAAACAAAATATAACTTAGTTGATATGGTTGCTTCTGCATGGAAGTGGCAAGTGTATTTAGAGCAAAATAAGCAAATATCCAGTAATTAATTGGTAGAGTTAGATAAACATTGTAGTTTTGTCGCCTTATCATTACCAAGAGACCATTATTCTGATACGTTCTCTTAAGTATTAAGAGAAGACAGCGTTTGAATCAAAATATGAAAGAAATTTTCGCTACATTTCGGGCATTTTATCAGCGTCACAGTCTCTTTTTGGGCAAAGTTCTCCCATTGATTCTCATTACGTCAGCCACGGTTAGCATACTTAATGCGCTATGGGTGACCTTATTTATGTCCTATTTCTGGCTCAAAAATAAACGAACAACAGCTATTTTATTGGCACATACAGTTTTTATTTTGGGAGATAGTCGAGAAGACTGGTTGTTTGGAATAAAGCCCATGAGAAATATCGCCATGTCTTTGATGTTTTTGTTTACAATATGGGATATGGTAAGAGGGATATACAAGTTTAATCCTACATTTTTGTATTGGATTCCTTTCATACTTTGGGCAATTTATGGCGTAACACTTAGTCCTATCCCTACTGATTGTGGATTAAGGACACTATCATATATCTTTATGTTATTCATTACCTTACACTCGGTAGGCTATGAATACAAAAAATCACAAGGAGTATTGGTGGCTGATTGGATTAATTTCATGAATTTGGCTTTTACAATCGGTTTAGTATTGTTAGTTGTTAAGCCTGATTGGGTCATTTTGGATATGGAGTATGTGATAGAAGCCGATGATGCTCGTTATCAGGGCATTTATGGCAATCCCAATGGTTTAGGTGCTGCTTGTACTGTTATGTATGGCTTGCTCATTATAGAACGCTTTACCCTGAAAATCTTTTCTAAAAAATATAGTAATATCTCTATTCTCCTTATGGCAATTTCATTATTGCTATGTGGTTCTCGAGCAGGTTTGCTTGCTATCTTAATTTTCTCTGTTTTCTATTATATTGAAAACAGACGTTTGATAGTGAGAAATTTATTCAAGTACGTATTTATTCCTGTGGGCGGTTTTCTTACCTATCATTTTGGATTTAAAATTATCCTTTCAATTCCTTTTTTGGCAGAAAGATTGCGGATTTCAGAAGGCATGAATTTTGAGCAGGCAACAAGTGGCAGGGGACAAGTTTGGAAGTTTTTATTCACCATGGGGCGTTTTTCTAAAATAGAAGAATGGATTTGGACTGGCAAGGGTTTTTTTTATGATTCCTATTTCTTTCTTTCTTTACTCACAAAATATAAAAATCTACCCAGACAATATTCTGCTGCTTTTAGTGGGCTGATTTCACTTACGATGAATCACGGGGTTATAGGGTTAATAATCTTTTTTATGACACACATTATGGTATATAGACAAATGAAAATCAAAGCGATTGCTTTACCCATATTTATGTTGATGCTATTTTCGTCTATATTTGAAGGCTGGATAGTTTCTTCACTCAATGCTTTTTCGTTTATATATTACTCCGTAATTGCCATTGCACAAGTAGATTTATCGTCAACTTCCGATAAACCACACAAAGCCATTTTATGAAAATCGTATTTCTCTATTCAAGATTAGCAGATTATTTTTTTTGTTGTGTACAGTATTTAGTGCAACAACATGAAGTTGAGTGTTTTATTTTCAATAATCCACCGGATAAAGATGCGCCTTATCAATTTCAAAATGAAAGAAATATCACCATTTTTGATAGAAGTACTTTTGATAAAGCCACTTTTTTACAAAAAATCAAAGACATAAACCCGAATTTGATATATACATCAGGTTGGGGAGACAAAGAGTATGTCCAAATTATGCGCACTTTTGCCCCCCGGATTCCTGTTGTTATGGGCTTAGATAATCATTGGGAGGCAACTTGGAAACAACATCTTGCAACCTGGGTAGCCCCCTTTTATATACGTCCTTTGGCAACGCATATATGGGCAGCAGGACGGTTTCAGTATGAATATGCTCGTAGATTGGGGTTTAGCGAATCTCAGATTCTGATGGGGCTATATTGCGCCAATTATCCTGCTTTTGCTGCCGTATATCCCGTCAAAAAAGAAAAAAAGTTTGTCCGTACCTTGTTATATATAGGTCGTTTTGTGGGCTATAAAAAACCTGACTGGCTTTTGCAGGCTTTTATGGAATTGGCGGCAGAAGGCTTGACAGGCTGGAAATTGCTGATGATAGGTGAGGGCGAATTAAAAGCAGACTTGCTTCAAAAAGCCAAAGGAAATGTGGAAATAAAAGGCTTTATGCATCCCAAAGAATTGCCAGCACTTTTTGCGCAATGTGGGGGCTTTTGTCTGCCTGCTGAGCGTGAACATTGGGGCGTAGTCGTGCATGAGGCTGCCGCAGCAGGTATGCCTATGCTATTATCCGATACTTGCGGCGCAGGAAACGACTTTTTGATAAATGGTTACAACGGTTTTTCATATCAAACAGGCAATTACAAAAGCTTTAAAGACGCTTTGCGCAAAATGATGCTTTGTGACGAGGCTTTGCTCACAACAATGGCGGAACGTAGTTTTCAACTCTCGCAACGTATTACCCTTGATACTTGGGCAGGTACTTTGATGAGCGTTATTAATCCTTAATAGGTAGATGAAAAAAAAAATACTTATCCTTTCCGAATGGTATCTGCCCGGTTTTAAGGCGGGCGGTCCTATTCAATCTTTGGTAAATTTTGTGAATGCTTTTTCGCAAATATATGATATTCATGTTTTTACCAGAAATACAGATGCCCATGATACTACACCCTACCCGAATATTAGCCCAAATACTTGGCAGACAAATGCGCAAGGAATACAGATTTTTTATGCCTCTACGGATTTTTTACAGAAAAAAAATATTCTTTCGCTTATAGCAGCAGGAGATTACGATTATTTATACATTAATAGTATGTACTCTGTTCCTTTTTCCATTATTCCACTTCTTTTTTTAGATAAAAAGAAACATCATGTTATTGTAGCTGTGCGGGGTATGTTGCATCGTAGTGCATTGAAAATAAAGTCTTTAAAGAAAAAAGTATTTATAAATATATTGAAATTATCGGGTATTTATAACAAAGTGATATGGCAAGCAACCGATGATTTTGAAAAAACAGAAGTGCAGCTTGCTTTGGGAAATAATACCCCTATTAAAGTTGCGCCTAATTTGCCCCGACAAGACCAAACTCCTTTTTTGCCTATCACAAAGACAAAAGGAGCGTTGAAATTGGTATATATTTCTCGCATTCATCACATCAAAAACTTGGATTTCTTGCTCCATCTTTTGGCAAAAGCACAAGGAAATATCAGTTTAGATATTTATGGACCGATGGAGCAGGAAGCGTATTGGGAAGTTTGCCAAGCAATCATTCAAAAACTCCCCACTGACAAGCAAGTAAATTATAAAGGCGCACTTTTGCAAAGTCAAATCTCGGAGACTTTGCAACAATATCATGTTTTTTGCCTGCCTACTTTGGGCGAAAATTTTGGACATGCCATTTTTGACGCACTCATTACCGGCAGACCTGTGCTTATCAGCGACTTAACACCTTGGAAAGACTTGGAAAAACTACAAATCGGTTGGGATATTTCGCTCAAAAATGAAGCTAAATGGGTAGAAACTTTGGATAAAATGGGCGATTTTACCCAAGAAGAATATGATATGTGGGCAAAAACTGCCTACAATTATGCCGCTCAATATCTCCAAAACCCTGAATTGAGGAAACAGGTAAGGACTTTGTTTGCTTAAATTTTTGGCGAAACCAATCATAAATTCGCCCTTACAGCAACTTTTTTATAGCATTTGCGTAATAAAGCATATAATAGGAAAGACGTAGTAATGTGAATAAAATAAAGTATTAATTTGCGTCCTGCCCCGTTAGGGGCAAAATATCGGTAGAAAAATAAGAAAAGCGACCCGCTAACATCAAATTTTTCGTGCAAGCACGAAAAAATGTGTAACGTTGGGGGATTTATTACCATTTCTACCGATATTTTGTGCCTACGGCACAGGCGAAACAGAGAAATAATGCTTGATAAAAATTCGCACTTTATTTGCATTACTTATTTACTTTCTTGTTACATCACATTTAATTTTATTCAAAAAATGATTTACTCGATTTTATTAGGCGTTGCTATCTTTTGGCTTACAAGCAAAATTATGGATGTTAAAGGCTGGGGCTTGATAATGAACACCTTATTTGTTATTGCAGGTAGCGTAGTGGGCAATTATGTCCTCAACGATGTTCTACATTTAGGTATTCGTCATGGCTTTCTGTCTTCGCTTGTAGCGGGTGTAGTAGGTTGTTGTTTGGTACTTGCAGCAATCAAAATCATAAAATAAGGCATATAGAAAATATTTTCTGCGTCTAATTCTCGATAGGAGTTAGGCGCATTTTTATTTTTCATATTGGCATAAAACTTGGTTACTATTTTATGAAAAGCGTTACTTTTTTACTCTTTTACATTATTTATCAATTATTCCACTATTATGAAGCAATTTATGTTCTCTTGCCTTTTGGGGCTAATCTTTGCACCTCTTTTTGCTCAAAATGCCAAAATACAGGGGCATATTTATAACGAAGCAAAGGAAAATATGCCTTATACAACGATTATGCTATGGGAGAATGGCACGATTGTAAATGGCACATATTCTGATGAAAATGGTGCGTATCTTTTTGCAGCCCTCAAAGCAGGAACGTATAGCCTCAAAATTTTGCATTTAGGATTTCCAGATGTGATAGAAAAAGACATTGTTTTGACCGAAAATGAGGAAAAAAATGTAGATATTTACTTGAAAAAAACTGCTAAAAATGTAGTAAGTACCAAAGATAATATGTCAAAAGTGATGGGAGATAGTATTACACTCGCTGGAGATGATGCTGATTTTTCCCTTTCTTTTGGAGGTGCAAGAGATGGCGGCAGCATATATGCTGGCGAAACGGACGGTGATGGTGTGCCTGATAAGTATGATGACGTACCTGCGGAGGTAGTAATGTCAAAATCGCTTGTTATCGAAAAAAGCGAAAGTGAGTATAGTAAGCCCACAGAAAAGCCGACCAAAAGTGTACCAAGTGTAGCTTCTCTGTCAAAGCCTACAAGGGCAGGTACTGCGAGTAGCAGAGGTGAGGAGGGGGATATAAGATACAAAAAAGGATTGGAGACAAGTACTAAAATGCCATTGGTAGGAAAAGGAGAGCCTATCAAAGAAGAACCTACAAAAGAAAATTATGCTACCAAACTTACCGCAGGCGAAGTAAATGATTTTGGCAAGTGGAAAATGTGGAAAGACATTAATAATGAGGAGTTTAAGGCGTTTCAAAATGAATGGAAAATGATTCCTAAAGAACGTTATGTGATTCAAGTAGAAAATCAACAATATCAGCCTATGCCGAATTTAAAAGTAGAATTGAGAAGCAAAGACGAGGTAATTTGGACGGGCAGAACGGATAATACAGGCAAAGCCGAATTATGGGCAGATTTTTTTCAGAAAATCCTGCAAGCAAAAGGCACACCTGAAATGATTCGAGTGTATTTTGAGGGCAAAAGTCAAGATTTACAGCAGATTAGCCCTTTTAGTCGGGGCATCAATTATATGACGATTGCTAAAGATTGCGAAAAAAACAAACAAGCTGACATTGCTTTTGTGGTAGATGCAACGGGTTCTATGGGCGATGAAATTGCGCATCTTAGGGCAGATTTGAGCTTGATTGCAGGCACATTAAAAGACACGTTGAAAGGCTGGGACGTGAATTTTGCCTCTGTTTTTTATCAAGACCATGGCGATGAATATTTGACAAAATTAACTCCTTTTTCGCTAAAAGTAGCAGAAACACAGCTTTTTATGCAAAACACACCTTCTGGTGGTGGGGGAGATACGCCCGAAGCCGTAGAAGCAGGTTTGGAAGAAGCGATTCAGCAGTTGAAATGGAATGAAAATGCAAGTACTCGCATTATGTTTTTAGTGTTGGACGCACCTGCACATCAAGACATAGAAACCTTGATGAAATTGCAGATGCAAATTCGGGCGGCGGCGCACAAGGGCATTCGCATTATTCCTGTGGCGTGTAGTGGCATTGACAAAAGTACCGAGTATTTGCTACGTTCTATTGCCTTGGCAACAAATGGCACATACACTTTTTTGACAGATGATAGCGGCATTGGGGGCGGACATATCAAGCCTACAACCGATAATTTCAAAGTAGAAAAATTCTATCAATTAGCCGTTCGTTTGGTGTGTCAATATACGTATCAACCTGATTGTAAGCCTGTAGCTACAAATGAAAAAACTAAAATAGAAACGGTTTATCAATCAAAAGTGATAGAAAAAACAGCCGAGCAGGCGCAAAAAGACAAAGATGAGGTCTTGGGCAAAAATGAAGAGAACAACAATGTATGGGTGATTGAGAAAACGCCTTCGTGGAGATATTTTCCCAATCCTACGCAAGGCAATTTAACCCTAGAAGTAGAAGGCAAAATTGGTGAGATTTTTCTCTGTGATGTGTCGGGTAAAATCTTGGAACGCTATGCCGTAAAAGAAAATGAGACATTCCAAATAGATTTGTCCGTCTATGCAAATGGCATGTATTTTCTCCGTTATGAATATGATGTGAACAAATGGCTAAGTGGAAAAGTGATTTTGCAAAGATAATTACGCAAAAAGCCGTTTTTCTGCTTAAAATAGGGGCTGCGACCCCTATTTTAAGCAGAAAAATTAGGCTTTTGCATAAGTTCTAAAAAAAATCATTTTTTTTTCAATCTCCATGCAGCATTTCATAAAAAAGTTTCGTCTTAGAGATGTGAAAGCAAAATACTTCCAATAAAATGCGTATCTTTGTAGCGTAATTCACACAAACTAATTTTTAATTTATTTATTAACTATTTTATTTTTTCAAATCATGAAAAATTTATTTGCTTATTTCGCTTTGTGCTTGACAGTTGTTTTCGGTCTTGCAGTATCTTCTTGTGGTGAGAACTTGTGTAAAGACGCTGCTTGCGGTACACATGGTACATGTAACGAAACTGATGGCGCATGTGTTTGCGAAACAGGTTACCAAGTAAACTCTAAAGGTGCTTGTGATTCAGTATCTCGTGAAAAATTCTTGGCTACGTATAGTGTAGTAGATATCACCACAGGTGGTCAATTCAATTACACGTCAACGATTGCTTCAAGTGCTAATGGCATTGAAAAAGTTATCATCAACAACTACGCAGGATATGGTGCTGGTACTGCTCAATTAGCTGTTCCTGCTACAGTTGAACTTAACAAATTGACTGTTCCTGCTCAAACGATTTCTTTCAACAATCAATCATTCGTAATCGGAGCTACAAGTGCAACATTAATCGGAAATACTTTCACATTGAACTACACAGTAACAATTGATGGTGGTACACCTGAAACAGGCGTTGCAACATACACAAAACAATAATCTATATTTCATATAGTTAAATGCAAAGCCCGATACATATTGTGTCGGGTTTTGTTTTTGTGTAATTTAGCTTGTCTTAATTTCCAAAATCTGCAAAAAATTCTGTTTTAAATAATTTGTTATAAGATATTGCGGATTCTCATGCACAATATCTTCATATCGCCAAACAGGAATAATGCCCCGCAAGGCATTTGTCAGGAAGATTTCATCGGCATTTTGCAAATCTTTTTCAGAAATATGCGTTTCCGAAAGCGGAATTTCAAGTTTTTGGCAAAGCCGAATAATTTGCATACGCATAATGCCATTCAAACAGCCCGCTTGCAAAGGCGGCGTATAAATATGCTTCTTCTTGACAATGAATAAGTTATGATTACTTGTTTCTGCTGCTGATTCCGAACTCCATAAAATTGCCTCATCAAATCCTTTTTCTCTTGCATACATATTTGCTAGTTGATAGGGGAGGCGATACGTGGTTTTGAAGCCACTTACGGGCGAAAAATGCAAGGGCATAAGCCGATAAGACGTAAGCGAATAGGGCTGAGTAGTTGTAAAATATTCTTCGATAGATTCGGCTTCTAGGATAAATTCGGCAGGCAAAATACTTTCTCGCCTAAAAACTTGCAAGCGCAAACGAGCATGATACAGTTGATACAAATCTATCATGCGAAAAATAGCCCTTTCTATATCAGTCTGAAATTTTTCTTCATGGAAACGATATTTTAGGTAATACATACCTGTAAACAAGCGAGTTAGGTGTTCATTTAGGTGTAAAATTTTCCCTTTATATACCCGAATGGTTTCAAATAAACCATCTCCATATTTAAAAGCATACGTATAAAGTGCTATTTTGGCACTATCATCTTCGATAGATTCGTTGTTAAGAAAAAACATAGTTATAAGATTATCAATTACTTGCTATTTTACGTAAAAAAATAGAATAAGATAAACACAAATCC
>JAAFHL010000110.1 GCA_013298365.1 Bacteroidota bacterium
AAATTAGCGTTTTCATAATCAGGGTCACCAACTTCATTGTATGTTACCCCTAATTCCATTTTTGCCTTTAAATCTAAATAGCCAGAACCTATCCCCGAAAAACCGCTTGTATGGGTAAGCAAATTCCGAAAAGTGATATTATATGTTCCAGCAGGACCCATTTTCCAGCTATCGGGAAGGTTTTGATACACAAGCTCATCTACACTCATGTTTTTGTCTTTCAAGCACTTGTGTACAGCGATGGCAGTCATCATTTTGGAAACGCTTGCTACATGTTGTGGTTTAAAAGGGCTTTGCGGTACATCTGCGCCATTTCTCGCATCAGCCGCCTTTATTGCTACGCCATTTGCGCCTTTTGCTGCCAAGTTTCCCCCTTTAGAAATCGCATATTGATAGCCTACAACATTGCCATCAAGGGCAGTTTTTAAGTTTTGTTCAAACTTTGCCACACTAAATACAGGGTCTTTAGACTTAATGTCTGTGATTTTGTCGCAACTATATGTAAGAAATACAATGCCTACACTCATTGCTAAGAAAAGAGAAGAAAAAAAATGCTTTTTCATAATCATAAAAATTAAAATGTGTTTTGAGATATTCAATTTGATACTACAAAGGTAGGGCGTAGGATAAGGCTGAAGGTTTAAGATAAGTTAAAAAGGATTAATAAGTATTAAAATAGCGAGTGGAAGGTTGAGACTTGAGAGTGGAAAGTTGAGAGTGGAAAGTAGGGTGTTGACAATAAATATAGTTATTTAGGTTTACGCAAATAAAAGCAGGTGAACGCAGATAAAAGCCCCAATTTGCGTTCATCTGCGTTCTTTATCTGCGAAAATCTGTGAGAAATTAAGCTCTATGGAAATAGCATCTCCTTTCGTTTTTGCATTTCTGCTGCGATTAACGCACTGTTTCCGCCTTGTTCTTCCAATTTTAAAATAATATTGAGAAAACTTGCTTCATCTCTGTTTTGGCTCAATTTAAAAACATTGTCCACTTTTTCAGCTTTTAGCTCAATGCCCACAATTCCACGCATCATATTACTCACGTAGTCTTCTGGAAGATTGTCATAAAATGTGGGAGAGTTCACATTTCCTTTCTCAAATTTTAAGGTCAATTTTTTCATAAGTTGCACTAATTCAATATCTTCCATAATACGTACTTGTCCCTTTATATGCACACTCATATAGTTCCAAGTAGAACCCATCTGTGGATTGCTATACCAAGACGCACTCACATAACAATCTGCGCCTGTAAATACCACCAAGGCATTAGGGTTTTGAACAAAGGTCTTATGATGGTCGGTATTGCGCATAATATGCCCTTGCAAAAAAAGTTCTCCTTCTCTTTCTGCTATTAAAAAAGGAATTTGCGTGGCAACTTGCTCGCCTTGTAAGTTACTTCCCGTCAAAAATGCAAAGGGATTTTCCTTCATAAAATCGCGGATAACTTGTTTGTCTTGTTCTTTGAAATAAGAAAAATGATACATAGTTTATATTAAGTGGATAGTTAATGTAAGTTGCGTATTGTTTTTAGCGTACTGCGATTCTCCAGAATCGCAGGCTATAGACAAAACATGTATGCTTAATGGTTTGCTTTTTTATGCGATTCTGGAGAATCGCAGTACGAACATCGTTACAATCGTTTCATTCGCAACTTACATTAGTTAATAAAATAAATAATCGTAAATATTTAGGTATCCCTGATTTCACGCAGATTTAACCGCAGATTTCACAGTGAGCATGGTCGAACCATTACGCAAATAAACGCTTAATCTGTGAAAATCTGCGTTTTTTTATGTGCGTTCATCTGCGAGAACCCAAATAATTACGAAGATAATATATACCTCAAAAGTAACTATTTGGTTTCACAGGTTTTTGAAACCTGACATGTTTTTGTTAGCATATCTAAGCGGAAATTACCCGAAAAGCACGTTTTTCTATGGAGAATTATCTACTGCTTCCAAGCCTTTACCACGCCTCTTGCTGTTTTGACAACATACATTCCCGCAGGAATTTCGGGCAAAGAAACAATTTATCCATAAATATATTTAATTTTGCAGAGATTATTTATTTATTCACACACTTCTTCTTTCATCACTAAAAAATAATGAAGCACTATCTTGGCTTTCTATTATTATCTACCTTATTGCTGTGCAGCAATTTGTTTGGGCAAACTATCATAAACGGGTTTACCTCAGAGTGTTACGCAAATGCTACGGACAATTATAATTACACCTATTGGGATATTACGCATAAAATAGCAGCTAATCCACGTAAATTCACGAATCACACGAGTTCTTATAACCTGAATATAGATTATACAAATCTCAATATCAGCAGTTTAGACATTAATAATACGAATACAAACGCTGCGAATGCGTTCTTGGAGGCAAATGCGACCACATTTCCTACCCTTCAAAGTGGCAATATTGACTATAAAATCCTTCAAAATGGGAGTGTTGCGCATCAAAAAACGGCAACACCTACAAATTCTCACATTCGCATTGGGCAAATGGCGGAGTATGGTACTTGGCTCAATAGAAGGGTAGTGGATAGCTTAAATTTCACCAATTCTCCTTCCCTTTATGGTTCATTTTCGGGCATTGAATTTACCACTTGGCACAATCGTTTTAAAATTACTTTTCACCTGCGCCCAAGGGTAACGATTACAAATGGGCAACTTGAATTAAGCGTGCAGATACCTGCGACTTTCAGTCAAACCTACAATTCGGGCAATATCTATGGTTTTGCAAAAAGTGCGAATGGGGCGGGTTTTGCTATCAAAGGAGGTGCAACAGCAGCAAATGTAAGTGTAGTCGGCAATACAATGACCCTACAAACGGCAGCCGCAAATCTCAATGCAAATACTTCTTATGAAGTGAGCTTGATTTTTTATGCCATTAAAAGTGATTTTAGTACAACGTACACAGCGGCAGGTGATGACATGACAACGGTAAGTGTATCGCAATCATTGCCTTCAATATCGAGTTTAACAGCGACTTATTCGCCAGATGAAGGACTATATTTTATCAATGTGCCAGGTATTTGGATGGGATATAGTAATTGTAGTGCCATAGATTTGCTTCAAAACCTCAAATTAACGCTGAATAATAACACAAATGCAAGCAAAAGAATAAGGCTGTGTTTCAGACAAATACCTGGACCTAATATTGTTGGATTTTCTTCTATACTGCGAAATCCCAATGGCGATCCTTCGGGAATGCCCTTGCAAATTTCCAAAAATTGGCACAACACTTACAATATGCTCTATTCTGGCACCTGGATACGTGAATATACAGAAGTCATTGTGCCAGCGAATACTACCCTCAATTTTGATTATACCCGCGTGGGTGCAAGGTGGGGCAAAGTCTATGGCGCATTTTCGCATCAGTTATCGGTAGTGGGTGCAGGCGTTAGTAGAGGCGGTTGGTTGGAAGCGGGACTGGGTAGCTTTGGGGAAAATATCACACATTCTCCTGATTATGAATATGGAAATACCAATATATGTGATTATCGCCCATTTTTGGTAACAAATGGCAATTATGGCGGCACTTCTTCGCAATGTTTTTGGACAGGGAATGTGGGGGGTATGGACATTGGTTTTTACAATGATAATAGCAATACCCGCATTTATCAAAGTCAAGTCAAAACCCGTTTTCCAAAGTATGGACCAAATCTTACAGAAACCGCTATTTCAACTTATTCCACAGACAATAAACTCAAATTAGATTATACCTTTTACCTCAATCGTTCTGATGATTTTGTACGGGTTTATTATAAAATTAAGATAAAAGCCTTGCAAGCCGCAGCCTTTTCTCGTTTTGATATTTTTCAGTTGGGCAGCGATTCCTATAATTATCGGAAAGCGCGGGCAGTTGCTTATGGCAATGATGCAGGCGTGTTGGGACAATTTACGCCAAGCAATGCGGGTACAAATACTTATACTACGCCCGCAACGGCTTTAATAGGTACAAATCCGTGGATATGGTCGGGCGATGGCACATTTATAAATACGCAAGGTGGGCTTGAAATAGAAACGAGTAATGGCATTATCATACGTTCTTATACTGCTTTTTTGGGCGGGCAGCCTGCAAATACGCCTTATTTTAGGGAGCGTTCAAGCGGTAATCCTAATGCGATGAAACCCAGTCAATATTGTTTGGTGCCGCCGCCGAGTGTAACGAGTTTTGCGCAGGGCGACAGCATTGAGCTTTTGTTAGAAGCCGTTTGTTTACCCAAACAAGTATCAGATTACTATGGGACAAATGCAAATTTCATTCAAGCACTTACACAATACGGAAATACTTGGGAACTATTGCAGCGGGAAGTGGTGGGAAATACGATTAATGCAACGTCACCTACGAATACGATTTCTACCCAATATCCGCTTACGGTTACAACAAGCAATAATACAGGCTTAGTTATCATAACAGGCGGAAAAAATTATATTCCTCTCGTATTTAAGGGCTTAACTAACATTTCAAACCCAAAACTTTGGAAAGCACGTAATAATTGCTGGGAATTGGTGAATCAAGCCAATCATGGAAAAGATTTTTGGCAAACGGAATATGATGCACAAACAGGGAGTTTTGAGTTGATTTATAATGTAAATCAAGACATAAGCAATGATTCTGTAGCAGTGATAAAATATTATTTGGGTGATACACCTCCTACTCCGAGTTTGGTTTTAGCGTCAAAAGTAAATCAAGCGACATTAGCGGTAAATGCCAACATAATCGCTTATCAAGGGGATTCTGTTGTTTTTGCGCCACAAGTTACTGAACATGGCAGTACAACAGTAGGCAGCGCAGGTAAATGGGCATGGACAGGTCCTAATAATTTTACAGACACTACCCGAAACATTACTTTTACTTCGGTACAGACTAGTCATAGTGGCAATTATACGGTAACTTATACAGATGCTTTTGGTTGTAGCGTGTCGGCTGTCTTTCAACTAAGCATTAGTGTTCCTTTGCCTATTACGTTAATGCACTTTTCAGGAACGGTTTTGCCCACAAGTAATTTATTGGAATGGGAAACGGCATCAGAACTTAACAACAAAGGCTTTGACGTACAACGTCAAAACCTAACAAGGGATTGGATTTCTTTGGGCTTTGTTCCTTCAAAGGGCAATGCAGCGATTTATCATTTTGAAGATGAAACGCCTTTTTCTGTTAGTGCTTATCGCCTACATCAAATGGATTTTGACAACACAGCATGTTTTTCAAATGTCATACACCTAATACGTGAACAAATTTATGCACTTACAATAGCACCTAATCCTACTTCGGGTAGGGTAAAAATCACCTTGCCCCCAAGCAATGAACCTATTCACATTCGCATATATGACTTTTCGGGCAAAATTATCTTATCTCATATTAGTGAAGAAGAAAACCTTGAAATGGATTTGTCGCAATTAAGCAAAGGGATTTACATGATACAAGTTCAAGTAGATAAAGGTAGATATCAAGCAAAAATCTTGTTGGAATAGTGCGACGTATTGTGGCATTGCGCACATTCCTTGCAAATGAAAAATAGCATTTTTATGGTGTTGATAGCGATATGATTGTCGAAGATAAGATACTATTCCCATTTTGCTAAATGGAAAAGCTACTTTTTGCGGTGTTTTTGGAACTGTGCATTTGATTTTTTTCTTTAATTATTTTGTAACACAAATAGATACATTTGCGTTTTGTATTTTTGATTCAGCGTTTTTTTTAAATCCCTCAAAAAATTAGTTGTGAAAGCAACAAAATACTTGATTTATAATTAAAAAAATGGTTTCAATGCTAATCTATCTAATTTTAATAAGTTAAACGCTTGTTAAAAAACTATGGTTCTATGACATTTTTTGTGGTTTTGCGTTTTGGTAGTAGGGACAGGGCATTGCCTGTCCCTACCAAAACGAGGCATTTTAGATGCCTTCCACAAAAAATGTCAAAGAACCAAAACTATCACATTTTTTCATGACCAAACTTTCAGCAGCAGATAAATTTATTGACTTATCAGATTATGGCAGGCCGCTTGCAAAATTCTTTGCAAATCAATTAAAAAACACGCCCTTCACTCCAGTTCATGTTACCCTCTTATTTGGCATTTCGGGTTTAATTGCCATTTATTGTATCATAGAAGGTTATTATTGGCTGGCAGGCTTTTTTATTATTCTAAAATCCGTTATAGATGCCGCAGATGGCGAATTATCACGTATTAGAAGCACACCCTCTTATTTTGGGCGATATTTGGATAGTATTTTTGATATTATACTCAATTTTCTATTTTTAATGACAATATGCTATATAACTAAATCATCTGTTCTATTATTTTTCTTCGCATTTATAGGAATGGAATTGCAGGGAACTTTATATAATTTTTATTATGTTATATTGCGAAACAATTCAATGGGGGGTGATGCTACAAGCAAAATATTTGAGGATAAACCCCCGATTGCTTTTCCTGGCGAAACGCAAAAATCTGTTAATCTTTTGTTTAAAATTTTTCGTGCGAGTTATGGCATTTTTGACAAAACCATTTATCTTTTAGATAGAAACGCAGTAAGGATAAAATTTTTCCCGAAATTGTTTATGACACTCATCTCCATTTACGGATTAGGATTCCAACTATTAATTATCGCAGTAATGTTACCATTACAATTAATTGACTATATTATTCCTTTTTTTATTTTTTATAGTTTTTTTATTTTTGTATTTATCGGAATAAGGATGACACTTGTAAAATAAAAAATACCTTGAATATGGGAGTGCAATACAAGAAAGGAAACCCAAGTTAATCAACTTGGCGTTAAATGTCATTGTTTAAATCCCAAATGATAGGATTGAATCTTCCATTCTGGTCTTCATATAAGTAATAATTATCCCTTGCAGCACCCATATAACTGTCAAGAATAACCATAGAATTTGTTATAGCAAGCATCTAAAGACTGCGGTCTATGATGATATTTATTGGACAAATGCTTGGGACAATTATATCCAAAATCCAAGCGATGATACCTTACATCAAGAAGTTTATACGCGCTTGATGGCTCTATATGTTTATCTTCTGAGTAGTCCAGAATATCAATTAAGTTGATGTTAAAATTATTCTTGCTGTAACGAAAAAAGTGCTAAAAAAGTAATAATTTATCGCTAGCTTTTTACTTTTTGAACGGTTAGATATTGAACGTAGTGAAAATATCCAAGCTTCAAAACAGTAAAAAGCCCAGAAAATAGGCAATCTGCCCATTTTGCTTGAAAACGAATCGTTTTCCTTTACGCTTTTTTACCGTTTTGAAGGTTTGTGTTCCGCTTTGCTACACACAAACCGTTCAAAAGGTAAAAAAGCACTTAAATCAGCACTTTTTTCGTTACAGCAGCAAATTATTTATTTTTATCGCAAAAATTATTATATCATGAAACGTAGAGATTTTCTTACCAATATAGCACTCTCAACTTTACCTACCTTTTTAGGCGGCTTTCCTATCAAGGCTTTCGGGGCAAATCCCATTCTTTCTGCGCTTGCTGGAGCGAACCAAGAAACCGACCACGTATTAGTGCTCATTCAGCTCAATGGGGGAAATGATGGATTAAATACCCTTATTCCCATTAACCAATATAGGCGTAGGCATATCAGATATGAATCAAACAGCAGGCGAAAATTTTATTCAAAACTATCCTAATCCCTTCACAGATAAAACCAATATTTCTTTCCGTACAAGAGGGGGTTATACATCTGTTGAAATTTTTAACACTTTAGGACAAATGATAGAAACGCTTACTGCGGAAATATATTTGCCGGGTAATTACGTTATTTCGTGGAATGCTGAGGGCTTAGCCGCAGGAAACTATTATGCCCGTTTGCAAAATGAGAATATTCAACAAGTGAGAAGTATGATAAAAGTCCGTTAGAAACCTAAAAAAACACGCAAGTTTTGGCTTGCGTGCGGTTCAGATAGTAATAATTACCATTTCTCGATTATCTTAACAAATCAAATTTTTCCGTTACTACCACTTGATTATTACTGTCTTCTACTTTAATCACGTAATTCCCGTTCACGAGATTGTCATCTAACACAATACTTACACTTTCACCTCCTGTTATTTGGGGCTTTCCTGTTTGAACAACCCTACCCATCATGTCCATAACAGTATATTGGGTAAGTGTTGTATTTTTTCCCAAAACTTGAATATTGAGTTGAGAACCATTGGTAGGGTTAGGGTAAAGAAGGGTTGAATATTTTGTAGCAGTTTCCACCCCTGTAGTTGTAAGGTTATCTGTATGTATCCATGCGGTTTCAATCGTACTATATGTATTGTCTGCGCCAAAGTATAAACGCATCAAATAATTAAAAGAACCTGCTCTATAAAAATTATATGCGTACCGAACATTTGTTTTTTGTCCTTGTGTAACACCAAAAGCGGTCAAAAGCGGCGTAGGTGCAGGACTTCCGGCAAGATAAAAACTGTCTATCGCATATCTTTCTACGCTGTTCATCAATACATCATAAGGAATACTACTACCATTTGCGGTATAAACGGTTAATTTGCCCCAACCTATAATAGAGTCATTTTGAATTGTTCTATAAACATGTTTGCCAGGTGTTTTATTTAAGTTGTATGCTGTTACGGTTAAGTTAAAATCCACAGCCGCACGACTCACGCTATGCCAAGCACTGTTTGCCGTAAAAGGAAAAGAGAGGATTGTGCGTGGTTGTGCAAAAATATAGTTTTGTACAGGAAAAACTATGCTATCAGTTGTATTGCCAGTGAAAGCATCTAAGCTATATGCCTGTGGATAGACGTATACACCTTTGTCTTCTACTTTATTTGCATTAAAATCAAATTCATTGGCAATCTCATAAAACAAATTTGCTGTAAGTGATTTGTTTGTGGTTAAATAAACATCTACCCCTGCATTTGTCCAAAATGGGTCGGTTTCCGCAATATATACATTCGTTGTCGGGCTATTGCCAAAATAGGTGGCATAATTCCATATTTGATTGTTGCCCAAACTTGCATTAGGCGGATTTGCCGTAGTGATTTGATCAACATTGTACGGAACAGTAGGAATAGGCATATCTGCGGCATTAATGGTGATAGCCGTTTGACTAAAGGCTGCTCCTGCTACTAGGAAGAATAAACTGAAAAATGTAATTTGCTTTTTCATGATAAAAAGAGAGATTATTGGTTTAGAAAAATTTGATAGGACAAAGGTAGAGGCTTATCCATTTTGCTACAATAGGGGGAAACCCTCATTTTTAGCGTAGCCTACAAGCTGTCTTTATACTGTAAAGCAAATTTTAATAAAGAGTTTTTTCCTTCTAAATTGAGTTTTTTAGCGATATTATAACGGTGATTTTCGACAGTATTTACACTGACAAACAAATTATTGGCAATTTCAGGAGACGTTTTGCCTTGTGAAATGAGCTTTACAATCACTTTTTCGGTGGGAGTAAGCAATTCTTTGAGTTTTTTTATTTCAAGGGAAAGGCTTTGTCCTTCTATGAGATAATTTTCAATTTCAGGGCTGACATACTTTTCGCCCATTCCTACTTTCTGCACGCACGTAATCAATTCCTCAATCGCATTGTCTTTGAGCAAATAGCCTTTTACACCCGATTCTATCGCATCATCAAAAAAATGCTTTTCTTTGTGCATGGTCAAAATAATAAACTTTGTCGCATGTTTTTCACTCAAAATCTTTTTACAAACTTCTAAACCATTGAGGATAGGCATTTCCAAATCCAAAATAGCAATATCGGGCTGTGTAGCCAAAATAAGTTGATAGGCTTCCAATCCATTTACCGCCTCCCCTTTCCACTCCACAAAAGGCATATTTTTAACAATTTCCCTAATCCCACTTCTAAAAATAGGATGGTCATCTGCGATGATAATTTTGTATGACATATTTTTTGTTTTAAACCATATAAGGCATATAAGGACATATAAGAAATTGGTTTCAGTGATGCCTGTTCACTGTTCACCGTTAACTGTAAACTGTATTTTAGTTCCTTGATTTTCAATACTTTCTATTTCAAAATCTCCTCCTAATATTTTCACACGTTCTTCTATACCTAATAAGCCAAAAGAGCGTTGCTGCTTTTTCTCCAAAATCGCCATATCAAAACCCTTTCCATTGTCTTGAATTAAAAAATGAAGTTTATCACCTCTTTTCTCTCCCGTAATACGCAAAGCAGTTGCCCCAGAATGTTTTACCGCATTATTGAGACTTTCTTGTACAATACGGTAAATATGAATGATAGCAGCAGGCTTCGATAAATATTTTTCAACCAATTGAAAATCCGCACTTACAAAAATGCCTGTACTTTCTGCCACCTTTTCACCCAAAGCTTCTACTGCTGCAGCCAAACCATATTTTTCTAATTGATTGGGATACAAGTCTTTGGCGATATTCCGCACTTCTTCTATGGTATTATTTACCGTTTCCAGGATAGGTGATAAATGATTGTCTGCATTTTTTTTGCGCAATTGATTTTTGATAAACAGAATATTTTGCCCAATACTATCATGCAACTCTTGCGAAATTCGTTGCTTTTCGGTTTCTTGTGTTTGAATTAGCTGCTGCGAAAAACCTCGCTGCAAAACCTGTTTTTCGATTTCATTTTCCAGCAAAATATGTTCTTTTTCTGTTTTCAAAATTTGGGCTTCCAATTGTTTAGTGCGCAGCTCCTCTTTTATCAAATTGACACGAGCGACCAAAGCGACAGCAAAGGTAAGGGCATGAGAAATAATGGCTAAGTTGGGTAATAGCACAGGAAAAGTATCAGAATTTGTATAATTGAGATAGTATATTGCCAACAAAAGCATCAATATGAGTGGTAAAATATTGGCAATTAAGAAATATTTTGCTGGCTCAATTTTTTTTCGATGGGCAATTATCCCCATATATATCAATAATAAAATAATCAAGACAATACTTATATTTTCAATATGCGTCTGATACAATCTAAAATAGCCTTTTTTGCATAAACTTAACGTATTATTTAATCCATCTATCACAACAAAAGCAATGAGTAGGTATTTGAGTATTTTGTCCCAAGCAGGAAGAATACTGTGAGTTTGCAAATAATATCGGGTGAGTTGTATAAAAGCAGCGATAACGATAATTGTACCAAAACTAGAAACACCATGCGTTATATCATAATAATATACATTTCCATTAGATAACATATTGATATTAAAATGCCTAAAGCTTGATAAAGTATTGAAATAGCGATAGCCTTGTGTGAGGTATAATGCACCGCCAATAAGTATCATCAAATAATATAAATACGTATTATCGCTAAAAATAACATAAAGATAGGCATTATAAATAAAAAACATGAGCATGATAACCAAGGTTGTTATCCATAATATTTTTATAAATACCTCTACTTCATCATAATAACTTTTCTTTTCTATAAAGATTCTTGCTTTTGTTGTATATTGTTCATTTGCTAATCCAGTTACTTTTATTTTGAAATAAAGGGTACTTTTTTGTTGTCCTTGAAAAACAACAGGCATGACTGAATACCGTCTTGTGTGGCTCGGAACAGATAAACCTGCTACATTTGTCAGCCATTTAGCTTGTTCATCATCGTAATAAAAAAGGCTGTCTTCTAACTGTGGCAAAGCCCGCACATAATAGGTTTGCGCATATTTGGAAGGATTGTAGAAAGTGGCTTTTAACCAATAATAGTCTGTGGTTTTGAAATCTTGTAAGACATTGTTTGTTGTAAAAGGCAATGTGCTATCATTTAACACTTGTTCAAAAGTGTAATTTTTATCTTTCAAAACCGTAAATGCTTTGATTTCATCAAAAGGATTCTTCCCTAGCTCATAATATTGAGCTATTGCAATATTAGATAAAAAATATAATATCGCTAAAATATAAAGTTTTTTCATATGCAGGTATATTTCGCTAAAATGACCATTATATCCTATTAGTTAGTTTTTGATGGACAAAGATATAGGAAATTTTGCAAAGTTTACGGCTTTTTATTGGCTTGAAATAGATGCGTTTATTGCTTGAATCTGCGACTTATTTTGCTATACTACAAAAAAACCTTTGCCTTTAGACAACCATTCAAGTGAAAACGCAGCTTTGACTATATGAAAACAAGCTTACATATTATACTCCTTCCTACAAATCGTTCTGTCTTTTTACAGTATCAAATTCCACAGACAGAATCCCCACTATCCGATATTTTTCGCCCACCTGCTACGGCTTAATCGCTTGTGATTTTATATATACGTATGTTATGCAGGTTTTTCAACTTGTAT
>JAAFHL010000111.1:0-7116 GCA_013298365.1 Bacteroidota bacterium
GATGGTCATTATTCGCAAAAAAGAAGATGAGGTGATGCAAAAAGATAGGTTATTGTCGCCCGAGCCGATGGATAAAGGCAAAGCAGAAACAGGAGAAACCCCCAAATCGCCTACTCCTACGCCAAAGTCGCCCGCAAATGTTGCACCTTCCAAAGATGCTAAAACAGATACGAAGGCAACGACAACGCCTCCAAAAACGGAGTCAAAGCCTGCGGATACAAAGGCGAGTACAAGCCCAAAACCTGATGTAAAATCAAGTGTTGATGCGCCCAAAACAACAGGAACAACAGCAACGCCAAAACCTGCGGACACAAAGGCAACTACAACGCCTCCAAAAATAGAGCCTAAGCCAGCAACTGCACCCAAAGTAGAGCCAAAACCTACTGATAATAAGACAACTACAGCACCAAAGCCGCCTACTACGATTAAGGCGGGTGAACCTGCACCCCCTACTAAGCCGCCAAAAACGCCTGTAGGAGGACAATAATGGGTTGAGTTTCACATATAAATAGAAACGTAGTTTTTAGGAGATTTTAATCTACCAAAAACCGCGTTTTTTTTTGAGTACACATTCATAATCACTATATTATCTATTCCGAAAATCCAAAGAGTTTCTTTTCTCTCAATGCTATCAATTCATGAAAAAAACAGTTATTGCTATTGGTATTACATCACTTGCGGGAATATTATTATTCATGTTTAGTGTACACACTATGACTTCGGACAGCCTTTCTTATATTCGCGTTGCGAGAGATTCGGACACGCAGCATTTATTGTTTCATCCACATCATCTTTTTTATATTCCAACGTTAAAATTACTATTTTTGTTATTCAGTAAAATATATGCAGGAATTATTGCTAAAATGTTGGGCGGAGTAGCGGCGGTAGCTTGTATTTTGGGAATGTATCAAATTTTTGCAAAAATATTTTCCGATCTATGGATTCCTGCTATATGGGCTTTTTGTTTACTTATATGTAGCGGTTTTTGGCTTTTTGCAGTGCAAGAAGTATATGTGCCTTCAATGGCTTTTTTGGTGGTATTGACATGGCTAATGATAGAAATATTTGAAAAACAATCTGTTTCTACCTTAGATGCCGTAAAATTAGCAGGTATTTTGATTGGGGCAGTAGGTTTTCATCAAACCAATGTATTGATATCTGTGCCAATGATATTTGTGTTATATTCACTTCCTTTGTCGCTAAATGATAAACTCAAAAAAGGACTCATTATTTTCGGAAGTTCGGGTATTTTAACGCTGCTAATGTATATTATTGCGGCAAGAATTAAAATGGGTGCTTGGGGATTAGAGGCATTTTCACAATTTTGCTTTGAATACCATAATAGAGGGGTACAAGGTTGGGGGGAGCTTCAAAATGTTAGTTTGCCTAATTTATTCAAATTAATGGGCAGACAGTATCAAAATATTTTTGAACTGCCTGAAGATATTTACGAAAAATTTGGGTTTAGAACTTTTGTCTTGACCTGTTTGATGTTCTTTTGGCAACATAAACAAATTCAAAAAAAGGCGGATTTTGCCCAACTTCGATATTTCTGCCTCTTATGGCTTGGCATTTACTATGCTTTTTTTCTTTGGTGGCTTCCTGGAGAAAGAGAATTTACGATTGTTACCTTGATTCCTTTACTTATTTTATTGGCGTTATTTGCAAAAGACTTGTGTGATTTGTTACAGAAAAAATATCTTACATTTTCAAAAATCACTTTATATCTATTATCAAGTGCATTAATCGTGGGTATTTTACAAGCAAATCTATCTTATATTCAGACATGGCATACAAAAATTAGTTATCAAGAAGAAACAGCAAAAGAGTTTCTTTCAAATGGAAAACCGCCCTGCAATATCTATATTGATGATTTTGGTACTTTTGAATATCTATGTTATTTGAATAATGAACAAGTGAGTGCGAGGGCTGCATATTTCATGTTAGACTACGCATATAAAGGAAATCCCAATGATAATTCGGGAAATTATGCTTTTCCCAGAAATGAATGTACTTGGTTTCTTCCAGGACTGACCGAACCGAATCAGGCACTTTATGGCACTTACAACGCTTTTGCACAGCCAAAAGGCTGGTTAAGAACGCTTTCTCTTACCTTTCATTTAGATTTTGATGAAAATAAGCAAATAAAAGAGAGCAATCATTATGTATTTAAGCAGGTCGGAAAGTTTAATATCATCGAAACTTCTCCTCAAAGGGTAAAATATGAAAATTCTGCCCATTTTATGCAAGTGTTAGATAGTACAAGATGTGCTTTTATCAAAGATAAGTCGCTGTTTTATAGCGACTTCTATCAAAAATATGAAAAGGAGTTATTGGCGGATTAGTTCAATTGTTATGATATGCGAGCGCATAAACAAAATAATGTTCTGTTCTCGCAACTTCCTGTAAATAAGGCTTTTCTGTTTCAAAAATGGCATGGGTTACGCCTTGTTTGTGCAATGCTATGAGTTGTGCTTGTGAAAGATTTTCATAATATGCAGGTGCATCGACAATATTCCATTTTTTATGGGCATAATCCAAGCCATATAAAGTCTGCAAGCGATTTGCCCACTCAAAAATATGAGGTGCATGGCGCATATTGGCTTTGTAGGAGATATAAGCGGCTCTTTTGGCATAAATCGGCACTTCTGTGAAGGAAAAAGGGGTAATGAATACTGCATTTAAGGGTGTTTTTGCTTGAATGGTTTGACATAAAACCACTTCTTCGCCTCTTTCTGTATATTTTTTGAAATCAAAGAGAATAGGGTAGGGGATAAGTGATGGAAAAAAGAAAATGATGCCTAATAAAAGGATAATTCCTGCCATTAATAAGCTTTTTTCTCCATTTATTTTGAATAACTGTGTGGAAATCTTATTTTGTAAAATTCCTAAAATTGCAATCATGCCCAAAAATTTCAGCCAAATTGTCATTTTATAGGCTTGAAAAGAAGCAATCGTGCGACTTTCCCATACTTCTACGCCTATTGTATAAAGCAAAATAATACTGCCTGCCATCGCAAAAATGACCATCATTTCTTTGTTTTTTCGGAAAAAATAAAGGCTTGCCCCTGCACAAATCGGCATGAGCAACCAACCTTTGAGGCTAAACGCCGAAGGCATGAAATGATGAGGATTTCTAAAACGAAAAGTTATATCAAAAATGGCTTGCGCCTCATTTGCAGAAATGCTTGTGCCATCGCTTGCTTTTTTTATCCAAAAAATATAACCCAAACCGAAAATGCCGAAAATAAGCAAAGAAATAAGGACAGATTTCGTTTGTTTGTCAAAAGAAAATTGTCTTTTTAATAGGTTTAACATTTGTTCAAACGTGAGAACACTCGCCATGAGCAAACCCACTTGTAAAGCAGCAATTGCCTGAAAACCAATGCCTATCGTAAGAAGTGAAAAGCTGTGAATGTATTTTTTCTCGATAAAAAAAACAATTGCCCAAACCGCCAATACATCGGCAAAAGTGCCGCCTTGCACATCATTTCCATAGAGTTCATTTCCGCCTAAATTCCAATAAAAAAAGACGATTTGTGTGAGCAAAAAGGCAATGATAGCAAGATAAAAGTCTTTTAAAAAGTGTTCGGCAATGCGCAACATACCTGCAATGAGGCATAAAGTAATGACAATATGCAGCAAAAAAACAGCGATTTCTTGCCCATTGACAAACACAGACAAAAAAGCTGCCATCACAAAACGCTCATTTGGAACAACTTGCGAAATAGCATCAGTAAAAAAATCACCTGTATAGTTTTGAATACCTGCCATTTTGAGGGCGTAGGGCAAAATTTCAATTTGGTCGCTGCGCCCATATTCGTAGCCATGCCGAAAGATGAGGAGGAGGTATATAAAAATGAGCCAAAGTGTTTTTTTCATCATTGTATATTCAAGGCTTCATTAAGGACGCAATATAATATGAACAGATTTGTGTTTTATCGTTCTAATAAACTTTTCAAAAAAGTATTTTCTTCTTTTAGTTGCGAAATCATTTTTTCGTATAAATCTCTTTCCTTATCAGTAAGTGCTGCATAAATAGCAATGCCATTTCCTGTCGTATTATGTGTAATATTGAAAAAAAGCTTATTTTCGTCAAACGTCAGCAAATCCAGTAAATTTACTTCCAAAATTTCGGCAATCTGAGTGAGCCTTGTAACGGATATATCAGAGTCTTCTCTTTCCATTTTTCCGTACCCATTTTGAGAAAGTCCTAACTTTTCTGCCATATATTCTTGTGTATAATTGCGTAACTCACGCACTTTTTTTATTTTTTGACCAATAGAAGTATTCATTATGTTGTGATAATTGAGTGGTTAATGTATAAAATAATTATGCAAAGATATGAAAAGTTTTAAATAACAACTATAAGTATTATGTAAAACCTGTGAGTGATAGGGTTGATGGATACATCTCTCTACATTTGTAAAAATGTAATGAACCTAATATTTATTATATTTTTATTCAAATCTTAATACTTATTATTGTTATGAAAAAAACTATTATTATTCTCTCCGTTCTTTTTTGTTGCTTATCTTGTTCCAAGAAAGAGGCTACTGTGTCTCCCTTAACAACAAATATACCTTCAACTAATTCAAATGCGAGAGGGGAAGCCCCTACACTAACAGGTGGTAGGTGGATTTTTTCGTCAGAACAACATTTTGAGGACTATATCAAATATTTAGATGGTATAGATGTGGACCAATGGGAAGCAGACAATCAGTTTGTTTCTTATAGAACAAATTATCTTTCAGGTTTATCTGAGAGCGAAATTGAGAATTTAACAGAAATGCCTATTGATGACGCTTCTCTTGCAACAGTATTAAACACAAATGGTATTGTACAAGTTACGCCATGGATTTTCAAACTAAATCCTTCTAATAGAATCGTTTATGCACTTCACACCAATTATATTTCAGATATAGCACAACTTAATAGTGCAATACCTGTGGGAGAACATATTAGAGAATTTTCTTTTGATGATGAGGTATTTGAGATGATAGAAGAACTTCCTATGGGCAAAAATAATGCACAATGTGCAACCAGAATACACACTGGTACAGGCCCTCTTTTTAATGGCAAGTTTATAAACTACTGTAATAACTTCAAATATAGTGTATATTTGCGTTATGATAACTGGGGTATAATCAAAAAGATATATTCTGAGTTTAAACACAGACACATTGGAAGTGGTGGAAACATAGATTATACAAATTTTGCAGTAGATTGGGATTATAATTGGACTCAAAAAAATGGCAACTCTGAAACAAGCAATAATGCTGTTGTATTTGTACAGAATGGGCAACAACAGATACCTGTATATTCTTTCCTTGATAAAAATTGGTGCAAAACTTTTTATCATGGTACAAAATGTTTACAAAATTTTAAAACAAATGTAAAAGTATATTTTATTGATGCTTGCCAACAAAATGCAAATATTTACATTACAACAGAGAAATTTACTATTTAACGGTATGAAAGTACTTCTTCTTTCTATTCTATTGGGTTTACTGCCTATACAGATGCTAACAAGATTTTGTAATGCACAGTATTTTATATCGCCCTCGTATGGACTAAATTTTACCATACAACAAGTTTTGCAAAAGACGGATGATGGAAAATATATCACAAATCCATATTCTATGAGTAGAAATCTTGCTTTTCATATTGGAAAACGAATAGGAAAGTGGGATATAGAAACGGGATTAGATTATTCTGAACTTATGCTATATACACAATTTTATCTGAAACGTCCAGATATATGCATTAAATGTGATATGGGTGCTTATAGTGGCAAAGGTTTAGTCTCTTGGAATGTGCCGATTTTGGTAACAAGATTAAAATACTATAAACGATGGCAATATGGTGTACATATTGGTGCAAATATATTAAATTATAATATGGCGAAACCTAATTTAGGAGGACGGCAAACAGATGATTTCACTTTTCTACTTACAAAGGCTGACAATTATAATGGACTCAAAATAAGTACACTTGCTGGTTTAAATGTGGGTTATATGCTAAGTAAACATCATCAATTTAATCTTCAAGCATTTTACAACTATGGGCTATCTAAAATCATGAAATTAGATTACCGTTTAGATTTACATTATAATGGGGTAAATGAAACCTATTACCACAAAACTTCTTATAAAGGTGATTATATTGGGCTAAGGCTTAGCTATAGATATTTATTTAATTTCAAATAGCCTATCTATTATAATTTTGTGTTAAACAACATTTTTACTCACCATAATATTTTACAATTTATTTATTGTTATGAAAAAAATTATTATTATTCTCTCAGTTCTTTCTTGTTGCTTATCTTGTTCCAAGAAAGAGGCTACTGTGTCTCCTTTAACAACAAATGCACCCTCAACTAATTCAAATGCAAGAGGTGAAGCCCCTACACTAACAGGTGGTAGGTGGATTTTTTCGTCAGAACAACATTTTGAGGACTATATCAAATATTTAGATGGTATAAATGTGGACGAATGGGAAGCACACAATCAATTTGTTTCTTATAGAACAAATTATCTTTCGGGATTATCAGAAAGCGAAGTAGATGATTTGACAGAAATGCCTATTAATGATGTTTCTTTGGCAACAGTATTAAATACAAATGGCATTGTACAAGTTACGCCATGGATTTTCAAATTAAATCCTTCTAACAGAATTGTTTATGCACTTCACACCAATTATATTTCAGATATAGAACAACTTAATAGTTCAATACCCGAAGGCGAACATATTAGGGCTTTTTCTTTTGATGATGAGGTATTTGAAATGATAGAAGAACTTCCTCTGGGAAAAAACAATGCACAATGCGAATCGCCAGACCGTGATGGAACGGGCAATAATAATAATGGTGCATGGGAAAATTATTGTACTGGGTATAAAATATGTGCAAAGGTTAAGTATGATAACTTTGGAATTATGAAAAATTTATGTACTGAATTCAAACATAGAAGTACTACAACTGGTGCTTCTGATGCGACAACTTTTATTCCAAGTTGGAGCTATTCATATACTAAAAAAAATGGAGGAAGTGCTTCTGATAACAACCATCTTACTGGGAGTGCTAGTGCTAGCAATAATAAAAACTATGATTGTAGC
>JAAFHL010000111.1:7126-11919 GCA_013298365.1 Bacteroidota bacterium
TTGTAGCTTTTATCATGGAACTCGTTGCCTGATAGCTTTTGAGGCTAGCGTTTCATATACTTATACAAATCAATGCAACACTAATAACAGTAATACACGAAATTTTGTGTTAGATTGATACTTATTTTAGCCATTGAAAGTGATTTATCAAAGAATGATAAATGGATAGGTTCTTGTAAATATTAATATTTACAAGAACCTATCCATTTATCTGCTATTATTTTCGTAATGAGTTATCGATTCTGAAGCATGTGTGATAATTATTCATACAAATTTACGGCTTTTTGCAATTTCTCTTTGATACGATTTGCCAAAGAGCGAGGGCTGAGGACTTTTAGCGTTTCGCCAAAGCCCAAAAGTTCCCTTTCCAATTCAAAATTCCATATTACTTCGATGTTTATAATAATGCCATTTTCATCTTCTTTCATCACTTTTTGAGAAGAATGTAGCGGTTTTGTTAAGATATAAGGCGCAGTAGCTTTGTCGAATTGTAGGAAAATCTTTAATGGTCTGACATTCAAGGGTTTTGTAACGCCAATAATGTCATCAAAATAGGTGGAAAAATCTATGTTTTCTACTTTTTGAAAAGGCTCTTTTGACAAGTCAAAGCTTATCATTCTGTCTAAGGCAAGGGTCAAAAGTACCTTTGTCTTTTGGTTTTGGGCAATGAGAAACCAGCGATTTCGATATTCTTTGAGCAGATAAGGAAAATAGATTTCGGCTTGTGGCTTTTTGGCTTTAAAGGATTGATACGTTATATATAGACTTTTTTCCTGCAAAATTGCCTGATACAAAGGATTGATAAATTCCAAGCCTTTGAGCAAAACATTGCTTTCAAATTGAATCAGGGCTTTTTTTTCGGGTTTGTTGCGATGCAAATTACTTTCCAATTTGACAATGACCTCACTCATTTCATCAAAAAAGTGAAAACCATTTAATTGCTTCAAAAACCCCACAATTTCGTGCATTTTGTCAATGTCAGCCCGCCCCAATTTTGATTTTGTGATGCTAAACTTAGGGTCTTCATAGGTATAATATTTTTTATCTACTACAATAATCGGCGCATTATAGCCCAATTTCTCGCTGCGCATCACCTGAATATCAAGCTGAATCGTGCGCTTGCTCACGCCCTCCCGTATGCCCTCGTATTCATACAAATTGTCAGAAACCTTTTCTATCAAATCCTCAAGCGTCCACTTCCTGCCCCTGTTTGAGAGACATTCATCAATGGTTTTGTAACGAATAAGTGCAAGTTTATTGAGTGACATATTAATTTAGCGAAAAATAATACCCAAAATAAGGCTTTTTTTCTCTGATATACAACCTGTATTTGAGATATACGCCCTAAAATGTAATGAGAAATGCAGATAATTTGATTTTTCAGGGCAAAAGGTAGCTACATTTTACCCTAAAATAGGGAAAACAAAGCTGTTTTGCCTCAAAAAAGCGTGCCAAATATTTTTTACCATGATTTACCTCGTGCGTTATGCCTGCGATAATGTAATCGCTTTCCGCTATCTCGCTGCGGTATCTTTGTAGTGTCGAAAGTAAATAAGGATTTCGGCAACGGAAGTACCCGAAACGCCACAAAGAGAGTAGGGAATATTTATTACCATTTTATTTTTTCTCAGCAAATTGGCAAAATTGCGGTTGGTAAGTTTGTGATTTTCGTTGATGAGATTATCTCTATGCACAAAAATCCGAAAGGTATTGAGCAAAGACAAAGCAAGTTCATATTCTTGCAGTTCGTAATACGTGCGAATATTATGAATGATAATTTAGATGATCTGATAGCAACTTCGGGAGTATATGTTGGTACAGGAAACATTTCTCACACATATTCATACAGTACTTCATTTAATAATACTACTTGGTACTCAAGCTCAACTACTGTTCAAGCAAAAAATTTAAAAACGAGTACTGGAACACCTGTAAATCCCGTTTTTATAACGAATATTAAAAGTTATTTCGCTAAGTTCTACTTTCACATTTACAACACCGAACCCAGGAAATAATATTACGAATACTATTTGTAAGGATATTAATTTCGTCCCATATATTGACATTACCTTAACTCTTTCTAATGTAAGTAGTAGTACTATTATTGCCTATAGAGAAAATAACAATAATGGAACATGGTTATCATTACCTGTTTATTCTACTCTTCCTACTGGCTATTCAGGATTTATTGAAATCCCAAATCTTAAAAGAGGTACATCTTATTGTATTAAATTCTTCTCTCAATATACAAACTTACCATCTGTATTTTCTCTCTCCCCTTCTGCAGGTACAAATTAGTGCTTCTAATAATGTAATATTAAGGACAAAAAATAGCTCCTCCAAACACACAACCTAAACATTTTTGCATAAACACGCATCACCTCCCCAGCTTTTGCTGAGGAGGTGTTTGTTTTAATATAAATCTTCAAAACGATGCAAATAGCCATTTTGAAATTACCCTTGATTACTAAGCACTTAGTATAATCATATAGCTAATAATAGCTATTGCATGATACAAAATAAGTTACGACCTTTGTCCAAAATCTTTAATACCATTAGTTTATGCAAAAACATTATCTATCTGTTACACTCATTATTCTTACACATTTCTTATGTTTGGCTGACATATATGCACAAACCGTAGATATGACAGGTCCTGCGGGGAGCGGGGCGTATGGAAAAAATTTGACGATTTTAAGCAATGGAAATTACGTCATTGCCGATCCAAACTATGACGAAGCAGGAAAAATCGACATGGGGGCGGTTTATCTGTACAATGGTGCTACACACGCTTTGATTAGCACTCTCAAAGGTGTTAATTCCTACGATTATGTAGGAAATAACGGCATTACTGCCCTTAACAATGGGCATTATGTTGTCAAAAGCCCTTATTGGAACAACAATAGAGGGGCTGTAACCTGGTGTAATGGCACAACTGGGCTAAATGCTGCAGTAAGCAATACCAATTCTTTGGTAGGAACGGCGGTAAGCGACCAGGTAGGCTTTGAGGTCACTGCGCTCACAAATGGAAATTATGTAGTACTTAGCCCAAATTGGGACAATGCGGCGATAGTAAATGCTGGGGCTGCTACTTGGTGTACTGGTACAGCAACTTCCGCAGGGCAACTTAATAGCAGCAATTCTTTGGTAGGCACTACGGCAAACGACCAAATTGGCGGTTCAGTAATTGCGCTTTCCAATGGAAACTATGTAACAAATAGCAGTAAGTGGAATGGTAACAAAGGTGCGGTTACTTGGGGAAACGGCACAAGTGGTGTGAGTGGGGCTGTTAGCAGTAGCAACTCTTTGGTAGGCAATATTTCTGGTGACCAAGTAGGTGTGGCGATTATTTCCCTTTCAAATACAAATTATGTTGTATCAAGCAAGCAGTGGAGTAGTGGAAAAGGTGCAGCAACTTGGTGCAGTGGTGCAACAGGTCGTGTAGGCATTGTAGATAATACCAATTCTTTGGTAGGAACATTGGCTAATGACCAAGTAGGTGCAATTGTGGTGCCGCTTAGCAATGGCAATTATGTTGTAGCAAGTACTTATTGGGGCGGAAATAAAGGGGCTGCTACTTGGGGAAATGGCGTAACAGGTACAAGTGGCATTGTTGCTACAACCAATTCTATTGTCGGGAGTACAGCAAATTATTATATAGGCACAAATATTATCCCCTTAAACAATGGACATTATGTGGTAGCAAGTCCTTATTGGAATGGAAACAGAGGTGCTGCTACTTGGGGCAATGGAAATGCAGTAACAGTGGCAACCGTAAGTGCGATTAATTCTTTGGTAGGAAATACGGCAAATGACCAAGTTGGGATACCATCAAGCATTATTACCCTTAGCAATGGCAATTATGTGGTTGCAAGTCCAAACTGGGACAATGGTGCAAGCCTGAATGTTGGTGCAGTTACTTGGGGAGATGGCGCAACAGGTACAAGTGGTTTAGTAAGCACAAGTAATTCTTTGGTAGGAACTATGGCAAATGACAAAGTAGGGCAAGTTGTTACAGCACTTAATAATGATCATTATGTGGTAGGAAGTCCTGCATGGAATGGCGCAAAAGGGGCTGCTACTTGGCGAAATGGAACGGCTGCTGGAGCAGGAACCGTAACAACAAGTAATTCTTTGGTGGGAAGTCTTGCAAATGATGGGGTTGCAGGTGTGATAACGGCATTAAGCAATGGTCACTATGTAGTAGGTAGCAAAAATTGGAGCGATGCCAAAGGTGCAGCAACTTGGTGTGATGGCACATCAGCTACGGCAACAACTGTAAGTATAACAAATTCATTGCTTGGTACAAATATAAATGACCAGGTAGGCTATTTTATAACAGCACTTAGCAATGGACATTATGTGGTCAATAGTCCAGAATGGAATATGAGTAAGGGGGCAGCAACTTGGTGCAATGGAACAGCCGCTACAAGTGCAAGTGTTAGCAGTACAAACTCGCTGGTAGGAAATGTAGCAGAAGACAGGGTAGGTAGCAATGTAGTTAGTTCAAGCACAAATGGCGTTACTGCTCTTAGCAATGGCAATTATGTGGTATTTAGTGCAGGTTGGGCAAATAACAGCGTAGCAAATGCTGGTGCAATTTCGTTGGGTGATGGCGCAATTGGCACAAGTGGAAACCTCACCTTATGCAACAGTGTATTAGCAGGCGCAAGCAATGGCAATTTGCATTGGTCGTTTCATACAATCAACAATTTATTATTGGTCGGCCGTTTTAATGAAAATATTGTTTCTCGCATAGGGTTTCCAAATGCAGGTGCAAGTAAAATTAGTTT
>JAAFHL010000112.1 GCA_013298365.1 Bacteroidota bacterium
CCCTCCTGTATGTGAACTCGAAGGTCCAATCATAATAGGGCCTAACATATCGAAAATACTGCTGCGGTCTGACATAAAATATGCGATTTAAGTTTTATTTTGGACAAATATAACAATTTTATTTCTTTTGAAGCTAAGTTTTAGCAATTTTCGAGGCTATTTCTTGCAAAAGCCAAGCCTTTTCATTATGATTGAGCAACTGACATGCTTGTGCTAATGCTGCTAATTTCACTTTTTGTTTATGGGAGGTTTTAGCTACTTGTTCAATCATTTTGGCAAAGGCTAAACGACTTTGTTTTACATTTTCTTGCAAAGTATTGTCATTTTTAATAAATAATTGATAGGCTTTTAAGGCATTTGTCATTTCTGTCATGGCATCTTCCCCTTCATCCCCCACAATTTTAACTAAAATCATGAGCTTTAAGGTGTGAAAGTGATTATACAATACCATATTGTCTGTTCCCATAAACATCAGCATGATTCTTGTTGCCTTGCGATAATATGTTTCTCCACGATAAAGACAGATTAAGGTTTGTACCAAAAGCTTTATTACATCTTTATTATTAGGTTCTATATCTTGCTCCTTGATTTTGATGAAATTCTCTACCCATTCAATTCCATGTACATCTATCCCAAGTCGAATAATGGTATAAATCGTTGCAGCCCGAATATATCCGCTTTTGCCTTTGTCAAAAATAATTTTCAACTCTATTCCCTTCAAAATAAAATCTAACTCCTTTTTTTTTCTGTCTTCTGCATCATTCAAACGAATGACATTAAGAATTGAGCCTGTAATTTGTGTCTTGTCATTGTCAGAAAAATGCGTAAGTACATCTTCTTCATACACTACTAACAGGCTATCTAAATCTTTTTCACTACGAGAATAATAGGTTTTTAGACAGAGATAATATACTTTTAGAAGCGGATTTTCCGCTATAACGAACATTTTTTTTTCTATATGACTAAGTAAATCTCTTGTTGCTATAATAAATTTCTCATTACTCAATGTAATTTGCGTATTATTTATCGTAAATATCAGGTGATGTTTCAGTTGTGCGGTCAAATAAAATACATCTAAGGCTTCAATACTTTGCGTAATTCGTTTTGTTATATTTAAAATATTCTTTTTTCCACTATAAGTATAGGAATACATCTGTGTTTTGCGTAAAAAATACCAAGCATAATAATAATCAATCGAATAAATTCTTTCTTCCTGCAATTCGGCTTCTACTTTTGCCAATAAAGGAATCATGTCCTCTAAATATTTATTATTATAAGAAAGGTCATTTGCGAATTCTATTTGCCCTATTTGTGACTTTATCGCAAACTGATATTTTGCATAGCATACAAATTGTTCTAATAATTGAACCATTGCTTTGTTCAAACGCATTTCGTCATATATTTGAGTAGGAAAAACTTCGGCAAAGAAATCTTTTTTATCTATAGCTTCCGATTTTGGAGGATTTACGCATAAATATTCCCATAATGTAATGACATCTACATTTTGATTGTGATAAGGAGATGACAACCATAAAGAAATATCTTTATATAATTTCTTGTCTTGTTTAAAAAAATAGCGAAAAACTTTATTTATTTTCATTTTCTTATCAAAATATTAGATTATAAACAATTAGTATTCAATATTTTACATTTCAATTAAATATAAAAACACATAAAACATGGGACAAACTTTCACATTTTAGTATTTTTTATCGTATATAAAGCTTCTATTATTGTACCATGATAGTAAGCAAAAGGATATGTGGAGTCGTTCTTTGAAATGACGTTTTATTTTACCTAAATCAAATCATATACCATGTTGATTCGCTACTAACTTTATCGTTTTTTATACTTTTACAGTTTATTATGGAAATTATACAACTCAATAATTCTCAAATTTCAATAAAATGGTCAATTGTGCCAGAAGCCACTTTGTATAAAGTATTTGTTACAGGCTTAGGGGCAAATGATACAAATACGTATGAAACACGAACTACTAGCCCGAGTCATACACAAGTAAATCTTACAGTAGGTAGTTATTATCGTGTACTTGTACAATGGCAAGATGCTGCTGGAAATCTTACAGATATTGAACCTTCTTTTTTGTGTAGGGTAGGAAATGGCGGCTCAGGCACTTTAGTTTGTGATTTGGTAGGCATCGAATTTTACCAAAGTATTACATCTGGCACGCTTACGGTGAGTGGCACAATAAATGGAAATGACTGTTTATTAGTGAGTTTACCAAGTTTTTTGCCTCAAGATTTGCAGTATGTAGCAGTCTATAGACTTGGAAGTCCCTACGCTGAAAATCAATATGGCAGTCATTTTTTTCCAATTACAACGGATACGATGCTCGCCATAAGTGTCGCAAACTCAAACATGACAGGTCCTAATGACAATATAACGATTACACTTTATCCATTTAAAGGATAAAAGAGGAATATAAAAAAGCCGTTAATAGCCGTATTTATCCCTTTCCCCTTACCTTTTTTCTAAAAAAATCAATAAAAACATACCTTTGAAAAATCATCTTCCTAAAAACTAATGCCTTGCAGACTCCTACCTAATAGCCGTAAATATAGAACAAAAAACGCATCTACTATTTCCATCAAAAATAACTCTTTGAAAAATCGTCTCCTTTTTTAGACACATCTCAAAACCTGTCCCCTCTTTTACCCATGCCGTAAATATCTATTATCTCTTTTACTTCATCTCATTACTACAAAGTTATCCCGTTTTTCCCAAAAAAAACCTTCAATCTTCCTTACTTATCGTCGTAAATAGAGCATCAAACCCCTTATTATCCTTACTGTATGTTTTTACTTTATTATCCTTCCTATTTCGTATTAAGACAAGCTCCCTCTCGTATTGCACCCACAATACAGAGGGAGTTTTTTTATGCGTTTGCCTGACGATGAAAGGCAATGATGTCATCTAAAATTCTATCTAAATCATACTCTAACTCAATGCCCAAAGTAGTACATAGTTTTGTAATATCCGCAGTGCGTCTATTCATGTCTTCAAAACCTTTTCCATATGCTTCTTCATACGAAATATGAACAATTTTAGCCGTAGAATGTGTTTTATCAATGATTTTTTGCGCTAAGTTATTCATGGAAATCTCAAAAGGATTGCCCACATTAAACTCCTCCCCTACCCCTTTTCCTGTCATCATCAAGGCAACAACGGCTCTTACGGCATCATTTACGTGCATAAAACTACGCAACTGTTCGCCTGTACCAAAGATTTTTATTTCTTTGCCCGCCAATGCTTGTTGCACAAAATTAGGGATAACCATTCCGTAGGTAGAAAGTTGCTTAGGTCCTACGGTATTAAAAAATCGGCTTATCACGACTTCTGTACCGTATTCTTTATGATAAGCAAAAGCCAAAAACTCGTCCAAAGATTTTGTATTTGCATACGCCCAACGATGATTGCGGGTAGAACCTTCTACTCTATAATCGTCTTCTTTGAGTTTACGACTGTTTGTTGTATCCAAAAAGTCAAGGCTTTTTCCATAGGTTTCAGACGTAGAAGCCACCATAACTCTTTTGTTATATTTATGAACAAATTCCATAATGGTATCAATCCCTCGAATATTATCCAAAACGGAATGAACAGGTCTGTCCATAATTAATTTCACGCCAACAGGTGCAGCAAGATGATAACAATGATCGCACCAAGCAATAAGGGGCTCCATGACCGCTTTATTTGTAACCGTATTTTCGATAAACTCGAATTGTGGGCTGTCCAAAAAAGCAGCGATATTCTCTTTTCTTCCTGTAATCAAATTATCTATTACTTTGATTTCTGTATCAGGATAATGTGTAAAAAGATATTCGACAATATTAGAGCCGATAAAGCCTGCACCACCAGTAATAAGTATTTTCATCAGTATTATAACATAAATAACGTCTCAAATCCGATTGAATTTGAGACGAATTAAAACCATTTTATCTTTTCGGCATTGCTAAAAGTGCCTTTCTACTCAATCTAAATTTGCCTGATTTGGGATCCACATCTACCAATTTCACTTCTACTTCATCACCCAATCTTAGTACATCTTCCACATTTTGAATACGCTCATGCGCAATCTCTGAAATGTGCAACAAACCATCTTTGCCCGGCAAAAACTCTACAAATGCGCCAAAAGGCTGAATAGATTTTACTTTTCCTTTGTAAATTTCACCAATTTCAGGCATTTGAATAATGCCTTTGATTTGTCTTACTGCCGCTTCTACCCCTGCTGCATTTGCAGAAGAAATAGTAGCAGTTCCTACGCCATTTTGTCCTTCTTCCAATACAATCGTAGTTTCAGTAGAGCGTTGAATTTCTTGAATCACTTTTCCACCTGGTCCGATAACCGCACCAAAAACTTCATGTGGCACTTTCAAGACAACAAAACGAGGCGCAAATTGAGACAATTCTTGACGAGGTGTGTCAAGTGCTTTCATCATTTCGTTCAAAATGTGCATTCTGCCTGCTACAGCTTGCGCCAAAGCGGTTTCGATAATTTCATACGAAAGCCCACGAATTTTGATGTCCATTTGACAAGCAGTAAGTCCTTTTTCTGTACCTGCTGTTTTAAAATCCATGTCTCCAAGATGGTCTTCATCGCCCAAAATATCGGAAAGTACCGCAAAACTGCCATCTTCCATGGTAATCAAGCCCATTGCAATGCCTGAAACAGGACGTTTGATTTGAATACCTGCGTCCATGAGTGCCAAAGTACCTCCACAAACTGAAGCCATTGAGCTTGAACCATTTGACTCCAGAATATTCGATTCTACTCGAATTGTATAGGGAGATTCAGGAATCATGAGTTTCAAAGAACGTTCTGCCAAATTTCCATGTCCAATTTCTCTACGAGCAGGCGCGCGATTAGGTTTTACCTCCCCTGTTGAGAAACCTGGGAAATTATATTGCAACATAAAATCTTTTGAACCAACAAAAGTAGGCGTATCAATCGTTTGTTGGTCCAATTTTGTACCCAAAGTAACTACACACAAACTTTGAGTTTCTCCACGAGTAAACACAGCCGAGCCATGTGAGCGAGGCAAGAAAGAAACTTCACTATATATGGTACGAACTTCGGTTGTTTTTCTTCCATCAAGGCGAATACTTTCTTTTACAATTACCTCACGCATAATATCGGATTGAATATGCTTGAAATATTGGCTAAAATATGTCCCGAAGTACTGCAAATCTGTATATTTTTCCTTCAAAATCGCTTTTGCGCTGTCATACGCTTTTCCAACTTTTGCGCTACGGTCTTGTTTTGACATTTTGCCACGTGCCACTTCATACATTTCTTCCGCAACAAGGGCTTTTATTTCTGCTTCAAGTTCCTTATTTTCAGGAAGTTTGTCATATTCACGTGTTACAATACCTAATGCTGCCTTCATTTCTTCTTGCAACTTATTCAAAGGGCGAATCGCCTCATGTGCCAATTTCAAGGCTTCCATCATCACAGCCTCACTCACCTCATTCATTTCACCTTCTACCATTACGATAGAGTCGTTTGTTGCTGCCACCATCAAATCCAAATCACAACCTTTCATTTGAGAATAAGGCGGATTGATATAAAATTTGCCGTCTTTGCGGGTAACACGCACTTCGGAAACCGCATCAACAAAAGGAATATCGGACACAAATAACGCCGCAGAAGCCGCAAGACAGCTCAACGCATCAGGTTGTTCTTCCCTATCACTTGAAATAAGTTGCACCATAACCTGTGTATCTGCATGATAATCATCAGGAAAAAGTGGGCGTAAAGCTCTGTCTATCAAACGAGAAACCAAAATTTCATTTTCACCTAATCTTCCATCTCTTTTGAAAAAGCCGCCTGGGAAACGCCCAGAAGACGAATATTTTTCAAAATAATCTACGGAAAGTGGCAAGAAATCTGTTTCTAAATTAATGGTACGACGTGCTACTACTGTAGCCATTAACATCGTATCGCCGCAACGCAAAACAACACATCCATCTGCCTGTCTTGCTAATTTACCTGTTTCAAGGGTAATTGTTCTTCCGTCTGCTAAGGTAACGGATTTTGTTATTATATTCATTTTATTATTATTCAGACTAAAAATAGTTAAGCTATTTCTTACAAGCTATATATACATAGGAAATTTCCGCAGATATTTTGTCATTTATCTGCGGAAATTCCCTCTATTTTATGTAGTGATAAGAAACATAATTTGACACAAAAAAATTGGGAATTAGCGGTAATTCCCAATCTTTATATTATTTTCTTATACCTAATTCTTTGATTACATTTCTGTATCTATCAATTTCTGTATTTTTTAGGTAATCAAGCAATCTTCTGCGTTTACCTACAAGGCGTTGTAAGCCCATACGAGTTGAGTAATCTTTCCTTTGAACCTTTAAGTGTTCTGTAAGGTGATTGATGCGATAGGTAAATAACGCAATTTGCGCTTCTGCTGAGCCGGTATCAGTAGCAACTTTGCTATGTCCGTACTTTTCAAAAATCTCTTGCTTCAGTTCTTTGTAAATATACATCTGAGAATCGTTAAATTATTAATCTTGTAATTTGGGTGCAAAAGTAATTGTTTTTTTTATAAAAACAAATATTTCAATGAAAATTTATAATACAAAGATTTATTTCCCTTGTACACTCACTACTTGTCCATTTTCCACTTTTATCATCAGCACTTGCCAAGAATCGGTAAACATACCTTTTACTTTGGCGGGCATCCAGTGTGGCGGCATGTTCCGAGCCATGCTCAACAACAAGTTAGCAATATCTTTGGCATCGCCTTCGTGCTTGGAAAGCAAGGTGTAATCTCCTACTTCGCCTTTGCAACTTACCACAAAAGCAATATTTACTTGAAAGTTGGGGATATTTGACTGATATTCAGGGAGCGGATATTTGGTAAAATAACTTAACAAGGCACTTCTACCATATTCATATTCAGGCTTCACGTCTGGCATGGGTAATTTTCCCGTTTTGAGACTCAAAGGATAATCATCTACGGAATAAGCTACTCTGCCCGCACAGCCTGTCTGTGTTACAAGCACATTTTTTTGTGCAAAAGCCGTAAATAATCCGCATAAAAGGCTAAAAGTGAGGAATAAACGTGTCATAAATTTAATTGTTTCGTATATAGACGATGGATATAAGCATACGTTACTACATTAAACAAAAAAAGTGCCAATTTGCTATTTCATATTTTTTGGTTGAAAAACTACGTAAAAATGCTCATAAACTCATGTTTGATTTTATTAGTATTTTGGCTTTGCGCTTATATTCACGCTTATGAACCTGTTATAGGCATTTTATTTATCTTGAAATCATTCATCTTCCTCAATATCAATCAAATAGGATTTTTCTCTTTCATATTCCACCATTCTTTCAAGGAATTTGGGAATATATAGAACTATCTCCTCAATTTTACTTGTGGCAGTATTCAAAACCACAACCGCAAATGGATAGCGTTTTAGGTTTTGTTGAAATGTAAGGTTTTTATCGCTTGTGAGTAAAATCTCAAAATCGTTTTCAACGCATTTTGACATCAGTTTCCCATTTTTTAGCCCGCTCCAACCCATTTCTGTAACCGTAAAAACTTCATGGTTAGCCAAAAAACGCTTTAACTTCTTCGTTACACATTCATCAAGCAAAATTTTCATTTAATGCTAATGTTGATTGTTGAACCAAGCTATAAGAAAACTGTAATAATTTCACCACCTGTTTACGGCTTACTGACTCGAAATCTTCTAAAAAACTTTCTATGCTTTCTCCTGTAGAAAGATAATCATACAAGTTTTTTAAGGGTACACGTGTTCCACTAAAAACGGGGGTACCACCTAAAATTTCTGGGTCTATTGTAATTATTTTTCCGTCCATAAGAATTTTATTAATTATATTTCTACAAAAATACGCTTTTTTATTTATATTACCCTTATCTCTAAACAGGATTTTTCACAAACTCGTCAGTTTTTGCAAATCTAACGAGTTTGTATTAACTAATCGGAAAAATTCAATCCTTATACCCCAAAATCCGCAACACCTGCTGACTAATTTGCTCCTCATGTATGACCTTGTAAGTCCTTGTGCCATCGGGATTTACGCCAATAATCACATGTTTTGGGTCAGGCATAAGACAGTGATGTATGCCGCCCACGCCACTCAATACTTCTTGGTATGCGCCTGTGTGAAAAAAACCTATATATTGTTGTTTCCTCGTTTTTGGCATAAAAATAGAGTCCACATGCGCCTCTTGATTGTAATAGTCATCACTATCACAAGTCATACCGCCAATATTTACCTTTTCGTATTCTGCGTCCCAATTGTTGATAGGTAAAAGTACAAAACGCTTATTAATTGCCCAAATATCAGGCAACATCGTTATGATACTGCCATTTATCATCAACCACTTTTCCCTGTCATTTTGTTGTTTACGCCCCAAAACTTTAAAAATCGTGCCGCTACTTTCTGAAACCGTATAGCTACCAAACTCGGTCAATAAATCGGGTTCATGCACACCATGTTCCGCACAAATTTGCTTCACAATGCGCACAACTTCGCCAATTACATAGTCATAATCATATTCAAATACCAGCGAATTGCGGAAAGGCAATCCGCCGCCAATGTCTAACATATCTAAATGTGGATTGATTTTTTTGAGTTTGCAATATAAATTAACAAATTTCTCAAATTCATTCCAAAAGTAGGGCGTATCTTGAATCCCAGAATGAACAAAAAAATGCAAAAGTTTTACCTTATAACCATCAACTTCTACATCTTTGAGTTTGTGATTGTAAAACTCTATAATTTCATCTTCTCTAATGCCCAAGCGACTTGTATAAAACTCAAAATCAGGCATTTCTTCTGTGGCAACTCTTAATCCAAGATTACAAGGAATGTCTAATTCATTATAATAGAAGTTAAACTCCTCTTTATTGTCCAAAATAGGAATTACATTGGTAAAACCATCGTGTATCAAATCTACGATATTTTGCTTGTATTGATAGTTTTTAAAGCCATTACAAAGCACCAAAATATCCTTTTTCAGGTTTCCACTTCTTTCCAAAGATGCGATAATAGGGATATCTAAAGCAGAAGAAGTTTCTATTTGCGCACCTGCCTCCAAAGTTTCTACTAAAATATGCTTAAAATGCGAACTTTTGGTGCAGTAGCAATAGGTATATTTCCCACGATAGTCATATTTTAACATCGCTTTTTGGAAATATAAACGAGCTTCTTTTATTTTTTTGCTAATAAGAGGCAAATAGGTAAACCTAAGCGGAGAACCATACGTCTCCAATAATTCCATCAAATTGATACCATGAAAATGAAGTTCATCATCATTCACTTGAAATCCGTCTTGTGGAAAATCTACACTTTGCATCAAAAAATCGTGATAGCTTTGCATGTATGTTTTGTCTGTTATTAAATGTTAAATTTTAGCGGTGCAAATATACACATTCTACAAAAATGAAGGATATAAAGTTTTTTGATGAGATAAAAAAATCACTGAATTATAATGGCAGACATGTTGCAGAGATAAAAATAAAAAAGGCTGCCCAATTTATTTTTTGAACAGCCTCTTACATGCTATATTTTATCAATAATCCGCCAACGTTTCGGGGAGCTGTGCCAAAGCCGTAGCTAATTGCGCATCACTTGGAAAGTTACCATGCCAATGATGTTTGTCTTCCATAAAATCCACACCTTTGCCCATAATGGTTTTCATAATAATCATAATGGGTTTTCCTTTGCCTGCAAATGTTTGAGCCGTTGCGATTGTCGCAAGAACCTCTGCTATATCATTGCCATTCATCTCCAACACTTCCCAGCCAAAAGCCTTCCATTTTGCGCCTACATCACCCAAAGAAAGTACATCTTCTGTCGTTCCATCTATTTGCAAGCCATTTCTATCCACAAAACCAATGAAATTGTCCAATTTATAATGTGCCGCAAACATCGCTGCCTCCCACACTTGTCCCTCATTCATTTCGCCATCGCCACATAAACAATACACCGTTTGCGGGTCATTGTCTCTTTTTTTGGCAAGTGCCATGCCCACAGCTACCGAAATACCTTGCCCCAAAGAGCCTGTTGCTACACGCACACCAGGCAATTTTTCCATGGTAGTAGGATGCCCTTGTAAGCGAGTATGCAATTTACGAAAAGTTGCCATTTCTGCCACAGGGAAATAGCCCGCATGTGCCAACACACTGTACCATACAGGCGAAATATGTCCATTTGATAGGAAAAACACATCTTCATTTTTGCCGTCCATGGCAAAATCAGGATTATGTTTCATCACCGAAAAATACAGTGAAGTCAGCAAATCAGCGCAGCCCAAAGAGCCACCAGGGTGTCCCGATTTTGCGCCATGTACCATGCGTAATATATCACGTCTCACTTGCGAGGCGATGTCTTGAAGTTGGGAAATGTCGTTTGTCTGTTTCATGGCGCAAAGATAAGGAAGAATTTAGCATGAAAAATAGGAGAGAGAAAATTTTAGGGCAAAAAGAACTACATCTCAAAAATTAAAAAGGCAATAAGTAAACAAAATCAATTTTTTTTTGTTGTTTTGTCATTTAGAATGAATATAAATAATGATAGTTATCAATAAAGAAGCGATTTACGTACAAATCAAGACGGTATTTGACCCAGAAATTCCCATCAATATCTACGAATTGGGCTTAATATATGATGTTTTGGTTTTGGACGAAGGCAAAGTAAAAGTCGTAATGACCTTGACTGCGCCTGCATGTCCTGCGGCAGAACTGTTGCCCGAAGAAGTGAAAACGAAAGTCAAACAAGTAGAAGGCGTTACTGATGTGGAAATAGAACTCACCTTTGAACCACCTTGGGACAAAGATATGATTACAGAAGAAGGGAAATTGGAGTTGGGTATGTTGTAGAAAAATGCGTATATTTGCTCATTCTTATCATTTCTGCGGCTATCTATCCTGTATTTTCTCATTGTTCGGTTTTCGTAGGAGTTCAGTGTCTAAACCCTGACAGGGTTCAGACACTGAACCCCTACGAAAAAAATAATTCAGAAACCACGACATCATCATGGCAAAAAAACAGTATCTTTTCATCATCATCAGCCTTGTTATTCTCACTACTTTTGGACAAAAAAATCCTTGGTATCCCGAAGAAGATAGCAGTTCCAAAAGAACAGGCATCGGCGATTTCTTCCATTCCGAAAAACCTTCCTCCAAAAGCCTCATGTTTGGATATGGCTATGAATTGGGGGGCTTTCGTCCTGCTACACTTCGTTTTGGTTATGAATGGAAACATATTGCTGGTAGCATAGACATTATGCGTTCCGATTTTCGCACAACTTGGGGCATAGATGAGCAAGACAAAACTTACGGATATTATGTTATTTCAGGTTTTGGCGCATCAGGACGTTTTTATACAGGCGAAATGGGGCGAGGCGCATTTGTAGAATTAGGGGCTTCTGCCCTCAATCCCAAAATAAAAGTAACCTACAAAACGGCTACAAATCAAGATTCTGTGCGCATGGACAAATGGAAATCACAGCGTGTATCTTGGGGCGCAGGATATAGATTAGGTTTTAAACCAAGAGGCTTGTTTGTAGAAGTTGTTTATTTAGGTTACACAAATATCAATCAAGTTTTGATTTTTACAGATATGGTTCCCCCTACCCGAAATGGTAGCACAGCGATTCTGAAACATGCTTGGTTTATCAAAAAATATCGAATAAATACGCAAGCACTTGTTGGAATTGGGTATTCGTTTTAATATTTAAGTTCTCGCAGATTTTCGCAGATAAAAAGTAACTATCTGCAAAAATCTGCGTTCTTTATCTCTGGAAATCTGCGAGAAATAAGAAATTGCATAGTTAAAAAGTGTATCTTTGCGCCCTCAATCGGATAGATTTTAATATGAAAAA
>JAAFHL010000113.1 GCA_013298365.1 Bacteroidota bacterium
ATATATAGAAATTTTGCAAAAATATGACCATTTTTCGCATATCACCGTTCATAGCGCACCTTTTGAAAAACGGATTTCTGCGGAATTAGATGCCACAACAGCGGTTGTTTTTACGCAAGAAAAGATAACAGACTCCACGCATTGTGGCGTGATTCACCCTGCATATTTTGTGCTAAACATCGAAACTTTCACAGAAGCACAAGCACATAATACCTGCCTCAATCGCAAACTTTCTATAGACGCAAGTGGCGATATTTGTAATTGTCCTACTTTGTTTTTGCCCAAAGAATAATATTGGTTCTATGACATTTTTTGTGGTTTTGCGTTTTGGTAGGGACAGGGCAATGCCCTGTCCCTACTACCAAAACGAGGCATTGCCCTGTCCCCACCAAAACGAGGCATTACCCTGTCCCTACCAAAACGAGGGATTACCCTGTCCCCACCAAAACGAGGCAATGCCCTGTCCCTACTACCAAAACGAGGCATTGCCCTGTCCCCACCAAAACGAGGCATTGCCCTGTCCCCACCAAAACGAGGCATTACCCTGTCCCTACCAAAACGAGGCATTGCCCTGTCCCCACCAAAACGAGGCATTGCCCTGTCCCCACCAAAACGAGGCATTGCCCTGTCCCCACCAAAACGAGGCATTACCCTGTCCCTACCAAAACGAGGCATTACCCTGTCCCCACCAAAACGAGGCATTACCCTGTCCCCACCAAAACGAGGCATTACCCTGTCCCTACCAAAACGAGGCATTACCCTGTCCCTACCAAAACGAGGCATTTTAGATGCCTTCCACAAAAAATGTCAAAGAAGCATAATATTAGACAAAAACACCATCAATCAAGTTCTTATTCAGATTAGGAATCAAAAAATAAGCACATAAAAGCATTTCATATATCGCATCGCAAAAAGATTTAGTAACTTTTTTTCCGGTTTTGGGATAGCTACTATTATTTTTTTGATAAAATATCAATGAAAGTGGCATATTTATTCGAAAAATAAAAAATATCTAATATATTAATAATCAGAGCTTTACATTTGTTTTTTATACGTAAATTTCCCTACATGTTATAAAAAACACATTAAAAATTGTTTTTATAAAGATTATTTCCCTAAATTTGGGGCGTGAGATAAGCCATATATGGCTTACTTCGTTGATTTTGCGCATTTTACCTAAAAACATTAGCGTTTTTAGTCTTTCATTAACAATTATCTATTATGGCACAAAAGAATTATTATTACGATAAGGAGACGTGTACGTATAAAGAGGAAGTAATTACTCCAAAAAAAATTACAAAAAAAGTGCTTGAGTACCTGAGTATGGGAGTTATTATAGGAGGTGTATTTTTTGGGGCAAGCTACTCTTTTTTAGATGATATTAAACAAAAAAACCTCAAAGAAAAAAATAATCAACTCGTTGCACAAATTGAAAAAGTCAATGCAAAACTAGTGAATCTAGAAGCTTCGGTAGAGGACATTCATAACAGAGACAATAATTTTTATCGAAGTATTCTTAATACAAGCCCTATAGATAATGGTGTTTGGAATGGAGGAACAGGGGGTGCAGTAACACCGATTCTAGCAATGCAACCTACAGCATTGCGTGATGCAGAAGCAAAACTCAACAATCTTACCTACAAAATTGAATTACAAAATCGTAGTTTTGAGCATCTTTCCAAATTGTTGAAGGAAAATCAAGAAAAGCTTAAACGCATCCCTGCGATAAAACCTGTACCTGGCGTGGTTATTTCAGGTTTCGGGGTTCGTGTTCACCCTATTTTACACATTCGCAAAGAACATACAGGACTTGATTTTACAGCCCCTATTGGCACGCCTGTTATGGCTACTGCTGATGGCGTAGTTGCTACCGCAACCGCAGGAAATGGATATGGAAATCAAATTGAAATTGACCACGGATATGGATTTGTTACTAAATTTGCCCACCTTTCCGAATTTAAGGTAAAAGTAGGTGACGTTGTAAAAAGAGGCGACCTTATTGCCCTTACAGGTAACACAGGGCTTTCTTCGGGTCCACACTTACACTACGAAATCATCAAAAATGGCGAAAAAATTGACCCTGTTGATTATTTCTATCAAGACCTTTCTCCCAAAGAATACGAACAATTCCGCAAAGAAGCTGCAGCCGCATCTCAAACGATGGACTAATCTCGCTTTGCTGACAATACAAAAAATACGCTCACAATGTGTGGGCGTATTTTTTTGTGCTAAATGGTTTAAGTTCTATTAGGTTCTCTGATGCTTTTTGTGGATTATGCTTTAAAAATAAACATTTTGTCCATAAAGCAGGATTTAAACCCTGCTTTATGGACAAAACAACAAAAAAATATCTTTTTATTCCTTTGGCAAAAATAAATCAAATGTATCTCCTCGCAAGCCTAAACGCAAGGTTTCCAAAGGCAGTGCCTCATTGGGCGGTATATTGCCAAGATTTACATTATGCCCCAAGAGTTGTATAAACCAAACTTGCTGACTCTTTTGTGGCGCTTCCCAAAGGATTTTTTCAGCAGGGATTTGATGCAAAATCTCGTCAATCAAGTCGCTACGCACGCCCCCATTTGCATGAAACATACCCACAGTGCCTGTTTCTCTTGCTTCGGCAATCACCTTCGTAGAACCTGCATCTAATTCTGCTTGCATCATTTCTACCCACAAATAAGGTGCGATGATTTTGGTTGCATCTTTGCTGCCGACTTCCGAATAAACGGTAAAATTTTTGGATAACTGACGAATAACGGCAGTTTTCTCCTCCGTAGTCATGTCCATAGAGCCGTCAGATACTTCCAAATGTCCAATTTTAAGGTCTTCTAAGATGCGGCAATAGTCGTCTAACTGCTTGCGTACATAAAATATCTCAAATAAAGTCCCGCCAAAATAAACAGGCATATTGTGTGCCGCAAAAATGGCTAGTTTTTCTCGCAATTTTGGGGTAAGCACAGATGTCCCCCAACCCAATTTCACAATATCTACATAATCGGCAGAAGTACTTAAAAAATCTTCTGTCTCACGAATGCTCATTCCTTTGTCTATAACCATCGTAACCCCTTCTGTACGAGGCTTTTCGGGACGAAAAGGAATATGTTTTAGATGAAAATTTAACATATTTAGTAAAAAATGAAATGTGAATGGGAAGTGTTTAGGTGTTTTTTACGCAGATTTATACAAATGTGAGTGCAAGTATAAAGATTCTTACTAAACACCCAATTTTTCTTTATCTTACGTACGCTCGTAAGGAACAGGTAAAAAATAACTTGTTAAAGTTTATCCATTCTGCAAGAATCTAGAAAACTGATACTTAAACACTTAGCTTTTCTGGATTCTTGCAGAATGGTTGTTTTATTTTTCACTCGTTCCTAAAACATATAATTATCTACTGTAATACAGAAATAGTTTTTGGGCAGTTTGCAGCGAAGCATAAGTCGGAAATTGTATTTGAAAATTATCCCAGCCTTTTTTGTCTAATAGTAATGCGTTTTCGAGCATAATCAAGGCTCGATTGTTTTTATTGGCTTCAAACATATAGCCCGCACAAAGGTAATATAACTCTGCGGCTAAACTATTTACCTTTATTCCTTCTTCTAAAAAAGTAATCGCACCTTCAAGGTTTTGATTTTCATGGAGCAAATCAGCCCATTGTTTCCAAAGCTCAATATTATTGGGATTGATACGAATCGCTTGTTGCAAGTACCAATAGGCATTATGCGTATTGCCCAGCATATATTCACAAATAGACAAGGATAAATGTGCATCAACATTTTCAGTTTCTATATCCAAAACCTTAGCAAAATAAGAACTTGCTTCCAAATATTCGTCCATATTTTCGAGGCAGTAACCTGCACCAAGATAAGCATCTACAAAGGTATTGTCTAAACGAATGGCTTTGAGATAGTAGTGCAATGCTTCTTTATACATTTCCCTTTCCTCATAACATTCTGCAACATGAAATAAGGTCATTTTGTCGTTTTTGTCTGCGGCTAAGACAAACATAAAAGTTTGAATAGCGGATTCAAAATCTTCTTTTTCCATCTGCACAAGGGCTTTTTGGAAATAGGCAGGCATAAAAGTATCTTGAATCGCAATGGAAAACTCAAAGGCATCAATTGCTTTATCGTAATCATTTATCTTTTGGTAGATAATACCTAATTGATACCAAATTATTTCGGAATAAGGCTTTTCGTCCAAAAAATCTTCATACAATTTCATACATTCTTCCAGACGCTGTTGTCCTTCAAACAGAATAGCTAATTCATAAATTGCTTCTTCATTTTGTGGGTCTTCATTGAGCGATTTACGCAAAAACTGCTCACTCTCAGCAAACAGCCCTGCATCTTGTGCGATTGCCCCCATCTGCAAATATATATCGGTCAGGTTTTGAGCATACGCCATTGCATCTTGCAAAATCTCTAATGCTTCCTCATATTTTCCCATAGCAGCATAAATATCTGCTTTTAGTTGCAAATAATCGGTTTGTAAGGGTTGCAAACTTGTAGCTTGCGTAATGTGCAAAAGAGCTGTCTCCATTTTCCCTTTTTCTAAGTCAATCGCCGCCTGCTTAAAATGCAAACTACCATTGTAAGGATGGCTTTTAAGCGCGTAAAGTATCAACGCCTCTGCCTTGAGCAAGTCGTTTTTATTGAGATAATATTCAAAAATTTCCTCTACCGTTACAATATCTATATAACCCTCTTGATTATCTTGAATTTTTTCTTCCCATTCCTGCACCCGCTTTGGTAAATTTTTATTTTCAAACTCCTCGGGATTATTATATGAAAAATGTTCACTCATTTGTATGCTAAATCGTATATAAGTGCATAAATACTGCTTTTTTGCGAAAAATGCAAAAAAAAAAGGATACAATGACCCTTTTATGAAAAATCTTGTCGAAATTCGCATCTCGACAAGTGAGAGAACCAACCTTCAACCTTTATATTTGCTTTATTATATTTTGATAATGAGCATATTAGATAAATACTATCTAATACGCTCATATATATTTGCTTAGTTTGCTACTTTTACGCCATTTACATATTTTACTGCTTTTGTTTCTTTTGTGGTAGCATAAGAATACATGCCATTTCCATTCATTTTACCACCTGACCAGCTACCATCATACTTGTCACCATTTGCAAAGTTCATAATTCCTTTTCCTTCCATTTTATTGTTACGCATTTCGCCTACATATACATTTCCAGAAGCATAGTTATAAGAACCTTTTCCATTCATTTGACCTGCTAACCATTCGCCTTCATACGAATTTCCATTTGCAAATTTCATCGTTCCACCACCTTGTCTGTGTCCAGCAACCCAGCCACCAGAATAGGTATCGCCATTTGAATAAGTCATTGTACCTGCACCATTGCGTTTGTTGTTTGCCATCAAACCCGTATATTTATCGCCATTTGCGTAGGCATATATCGCTTCTCCAGAGATTTGACCATTTGCCCAGTTACCTGCAAGGGTAGAACCGCTTGAAAAAGTCATAACTCCTTTTCCTGTCATTACATCATTTGCCCAGCTACCTGTATAACTATTTCCATTTTGAAATTTGAAAGTACCTTGACCAGCCATTGCACCTTCTTTGAAAGTACCTTTGTAGTAGTCGCCAGTAGTACCCCAGTATTCACCTTGTCCATTTTGAATATCTTTTTCCCACATACCTACATACTTGTCTCCTGCGGCAGATTGATATGTACCATTGCCGTGTCTGTATCCTTTTTTGAACTCTCCAGCGTATTTATCGCCATTAGGAAAATACATTACGCCTTTGCCGTCGAAGCAGTCCCCATTTACACATTGACCAAAAAGGTTACCAACATAAAGTAAAACAGTCAAGATAAGTAATTTTTGCGTATTCATAATATTCTGTGTTTAAAAGATTAGTTAATTAGATTAGCTGATTTTGATATGACAAAGATAGGGAAAAAAAATTATTACTTCCAAATCTCTTGTTTCACAAAACGCTTAATAATATGTAAGATTTTTATCGGAATGTCTATTTTTAACTTAGCGTATAGAAGAGACAATATTCAGACTTAATATACTAACAATCAATATTTTAAATATTTTTTTGGCATAAATAAATTCCTCAACTTATGCCACTATATTCAAATGATATGTGTAATATTTTTTATTACAAAACATAGTAAATTAATTATTCTGAATATGTTTTTATATAAATATCCCATTTTTGTGCTATTTTTAGTTCATGTAGTGTCCTACATACATGATTTTATCTTTTCATAAAATTGGAATATTATTTTTGATAAAAATCTTTACTCATGTAAGAAGATAACAATTATTGTGCCTTTGTCTATATTTTTTTTTTCGCTACATGAAAATAACCCTATTATGTAGTCTTACTATACCCATAAAATAGACACCCTATAAATCTTCACTTACCTGCTCATACCCATTGTTCACTCACCTATACACTACACTTACTCAATTATGATTATGCTACCTAATCGGAACAGTTGCGTGTACATTAAAGGTAAGTTGATTAAAATGATTCAAACTCACTTCAAATCTTCCCAACAAATCATACGTTCCAATCACATTCAGCCCTAGCCCATAACCATATAAAAATTTATTTTTAAGAAAAGTATCCTGATTGTTAAAACTATTGTCCCACATATAACCTGTGTCTAAAAAAGAGGTCGCATATATGCCCCAAGGCATATCTTGAAATTTGCTCCAAGGAATCCATTTAAAATGATAAATTTTTCGAGGCAAAATCGCATATTTCAAATCTACTTTATTAAAAGTAAGTCCTTGCGCATCGGCAGCGTAGCGTTCATATCCTCGCAACTCATTATAAACGTCAGGCATATCCTGTTTATCTATCCACAGGAAATTTTTTTCAAAATAAGGGATTCTTTTGCCCAAAGAAATGATATTGTGTGTGCCATATGAAAGAAATAAACGCTTTGTCAAAGGCTTGTAATGCGCAAAAGTAGCCCCAACTTTCACAAAAGAACTTGTAGCACCTGGCACAAAGCCCGCAACTCTTAGCAATGCTCGATAACGATAGCCTTTGAGCGGATAGGCTTTTACATCTCTTTTATCATTCATATATTGTACAACCATCGAAGGATAAGCCACAATCGTCTTATCACTATTTGGCAGATACAACGGATTGAAACGATAAATACTGTCATTAAACTGATTGTATTTATAATTGACCGATATATATATACTTTTAAACGCATCAAAACGCTTTCTCAACGCTACATAACCGCTATATTCTGTTTCAATAGGTTTACTATCGGTACGCCCCCATTGTGATTGCCCTTGAATAGTTTGTGCAATCAATTGTTTTTCTCTCGCATAGTTGAGTCCTGCATAAAAATCTATATGTTGCTTGGGCAATAGCCAAGGATGTACATACCCTGTGTAAATCCTTTGCGCAAAACCGCCCTGCACAGCAAGCCAAGCACGATTGTTATGTCCTGTCATATTAAGCCAAACAAGGGTTGCATCATACGAAAAGCGGGGAATAACCCATTCTCGGGGCGGCAAAAACACAGCATTTTTTTTGATAATATTCAGTACATCATAAGAGTTTCTCTCTTCGGAAACTAAGCCGCCCATAGGAAAAACATACCATCTTTCTTTGACCAAAATTTTGAGGGAAAGGCGATTTTCGGTTAAAACAGAGTCTATTTGTACTAAATTAAACAAGGAGAGGTTATAAATATTTTGCTGATTTCGGAGCAAAATCGCAGCTAAGTTATTTTTCTCCAAAGAATCGCCTATATGAATCGTCATTTCTCGCAAAATAACAGAGGCTTTTGTACGCTTATTTCCTTCTATATCAATTTCTTGTAAATATACTTTTTGTTGAGAAAAAAGAAAGGTGAAAATTCCAATAAAGAAGAAGAATAAAGTGTATCGTACTTTCATACAAGCAAAATGATGTTTTATGATTGATTTTCAAGTTTCCACTGCGTGCCTTCAACTTGTTTGAGCCGTTGAATGTATTTTCCCAAAATGTCAAACTCTAAATTGACGCTACTACCTACACTTAACTGATGAAAAATTGTATTTTCATATGTATAAGGAATAATGGTTACATGAAAATGGTCTATTTCCGCTTTTACTACGGTTAGACTTACCCCAGAAATGGTTACAGAACCTTTATCTACCATCAATGCGGCAAATTCAGGCGGAAATGAAAAATAAAATAGCCAAGAACCCCCAACTTCTTCAATATGCGTTACTTTCCCTACTGTATCTACATGCCCTTGCACAAAATGACCATCTAATCGTTCATTTGGCTTCATACAAAGTTCTAAATTCACGTTATCCCCTACCTGCCAAGCCCCTAAATCTGTTTTTATCAAGGTTTCTTGTACAGCCGTAACGCTATATTGTACCTTGCTATCAGCCATTTCTTGCAAATCCGTAACTGTAAGGCACACACCATTGTGCGCAATGCTTTGGTCTATGCGAATAGCTTCGGGAAAGTGTGCCTGAATCTCAAAAATACGATTGGTATTTTCGGGGCGAATCGCTACAATTTTGCCCATTTGTCGAATAATGCCTGTAAACATATAAAAAAGAGAAGTGTGAAAAATAAAAAATGGAGCATAGAAAGCAATCTAAACCTTCTAAACTCCATCTTTAACAATTTATCTTTAACTTGGTTCTTGAATCGTGGGGTGTTTTGCATTTTTGTAGGATTCTGTTTGCACCAACTGTTTAAACTTGTGCATGGTCTTAAAAAGTCTATCTGCTGCAAACCAGTCAATTAACCATTCAGGAAGTCCTTCTTTCATGTTCAAAAAAACATCACATTGAACCTGGGTTTGCCCTTTTTTTAGGGGCGTGAGTATCATATTTATTTTGTAGTATTTAAGTCTTACAAAGTCTTTTTGGGTGGGATAATACGTAGGCACTGTGGTCGAATTGACACTTACGACTTTGGTAGTAGGGTTTTGCACCATGCTGCCGTGCATCGCAAAATCTCTATCCGAAATGGGCCAGGGCAAGTCTGATGTTCCATAAAAATAGATTTCCGAAGGATTAGGTTCTTTTAATAAACGAGAAGTAGAAGTGCCTTCCATCCATTTTGCATATGAAGGTGCATCTTTAAGCAAACCTATACATGCATTTAAAGTAGTGTTTACCGTAGTTGTAAGGCGCATCTGATACTCGCCATTCACAATCCGATAAACGCCTTTTACCCCATTCTTTTCGCCTTTGTCAGACCATTCTTGCGCAAAAAGAGGGGGGATACAAGCAACAATCGCAAGTACTAAAATTGAAAATTTTCTCATGGTTATTAATACAATAAATAATGAATAAGTATATATCTTCTATTTGAAGGCAAAAGTAACTATTTTTTGAAAAAAAATGAACAATTTTGCAAAAAATAAGCCATCATGAAACAATTGTTCCGCCAATATCATTTTCTATTTTACATACCTATGCTGTATGTGCTGCCCCTTATCCTCAATAGAAATGGGGGAGTATGGGTATCCCAAACATATGGACATCTACATCGTAGTGTAGAATTGTTGGGATTTAGTGCAAGTCTTGTCTGGATAATTGCTTTATATACGACATATAAACAGGCTTTGTTGTCTAAAAGCAAAGAAATTATAGGGGCGATAGGTTTTAGTATGGTATATTTTGTGAGCCTTTACATGATTACGGACTATTTAGACCCACAATACGACTACTTATGGGGCTATGAAAAGGCTGCCCTTTTTCTCAATGAAGCTAAAAATCCCTACGAAGGCACTTCTTACATTTATCCACCTTTATTGGTGCAAGTTTTTGCTTCTATTTTGAAAATAGCTCCCGTTCAAGACCTCTTTTATACCTATCAGGTCTTTCAATGGCTCAATGTTTTATTACTATATCAACTTTTGTGCAAAATCTTTCAAAAATATACCGAAAAAATAGATTTCCCCTTCCTTCCTATCCTCATTGCCATACTCATGATGACTTGCGTGCCACTCTTTCGCAGTTTGCACTGGCAACAAGTCAATATTATCTTACTAAATCTCATGCTTATTGGTTTTTGTTATGCCGACAAAAATATATGGATAAGTGGACTTGCTTTTGCGCTTGGCATTCATCTCAAAATATATCCCCTTATTTTTGGTGTTTTATTTCTGTTTACCAATCGCATAAAACTTTGCGTGAGTATGGGCATTTGGAGCATTTTGATATGGGTTTTACAAACTCATTTTTTGCAGGAAATGACACTTTATCAACAATTTATATCTTCTTTTCGGCATACGTTGAGCGAAATGCCAAGCGTGGATTTTTTCAGAAATAACAGCATAAGAAGCCCATTTATTTTCCTGTTTTATACTTTGTTGAAATTGCCTGCCGAAACTGCGCAAACACTTATCAACATCATTGTCAATATCTGGCGGATAGGCATGATTTCATGGGTAATTTATCGTTGTTATCATCGGGAAATCGGTAATCCTTATAGCCCACAATGGCATATTTTGGCAGGTCATTTTTGGGATTGTATTGCCCTCATGTTACTCATTTCGCCTTTGTTATGGGAACATCATTTTGTGCATTGTATTCCGTTATTATTAGCCGCATTTTTTACATCACCTGCATATAATGGGCGAATGTGGCTTATTAGCCTCATATTCATTCATTTATTACCCACATTTGATGTCTTTCCTTTTTCCTATCATCGAATGGCAGGTCTAATTATTTTGTTATATATTTTGCCCATTTATTATGTAAAAGACAGCGAAAATATTTATGCTTTCATGGGAAAAAAGATAAAGTAATTATTTATTTTTTGAAAAGCAACCCTTTTACTACATACAACGTTTTGTATGTAAGAACTAATTCATAGTTTCTCGAGTGTAAAAAGTCAGAAAACCTACTACTATTTAGACACAATGTCTAGCGAAGCGAATTAATAGAATAAGAAAACAGCGAAGTGCATTCGCTGTTTTTTGCTTTTAGCTGCTTTTGAATCAAAAAAAAGGTTAATTTTGTAAACCTTTTTTAGCCAAAAAAGGCTTTCTACATATATAATCCTATCATCAAATGAAATATATCAAAATCGCAGGCTCTTGCCTCAATCAAACCCCTTTGGATTTTACGGGAAATGCTCGAAATATCATCAATGCCATCGAAGAAGCAAAACTCCGAAATGTGGCTTTGCTTTGCCTCCCCGAATTGGCAATTTGTGGCTATGGCTGCGAAGATGCTTTTTTTAGCGAATATGTCTTGACTCGTTCTATGGACAGTCTATTGGACATTGCCGCCGTTTGCGAAGGTATTTCGGTCTGTGTGGGCTTGCCGATGGCGTATGAAGGCTGTTTGTACAATGTGGTTGCCATGATTCACGATACCGAGATTTTGGGTTTTGTGGCAAAACAAGAATTGGCAGGTGATGGCATTTATTATGAGCCTCGTTGGTTCAAAACCTGGGAAAGAGGCGAGGAAACTGCTTATCCTTTGGGAGAGGAATTGTATCCTTTTGGCGATGTGTTGTTTGAAATAGACAATGTGCGCATAGGCTTTGAAATCTGCGAAGATGCTTGGAATGGCGAGCGACCTGCACAAAGACATTATCTCAACAATGTGGATATTATCCTCAATCCCAGTGCTTCTAATTTTGCCTTTGGCAAAACAATCACCCGTTCTCGCCTCGTTGCAGAGACTTCTCGTGCATACAGTTGTACGTATATATATAGCAATCTTTTGGGAAATGAATCGGGGCGCATCATTTTTGATGGGGAAATTCTCATTGCACAAGGCGGCGAATTGCTGACTC
>JAAFHL010000114.1 GCA_013298365.1 Bacteroidota bacterium
GTGGAGAGTGTTAGTGGGGCTGTTGCAGTCAGAGACTGCAAATTATTGATACCTGCAAGTGCCGCCTGCGGCTGAACACTTGCAGGTACTGGGGGAATATATACTATTTAATAAGTTGTAACTTTTGGCTATAACACTTCTGTACCTATTAGAATTCTACCGCTTTTGTGGAGTGGTATTTTTAATTTTACCCATAAAGGAGTCCTTTTATAATACTTATTTGCCCTAACATGCCAATACTCTTTGGTAGAATATTGGTAATGACTTTCTTGTCCATGATATAATTTGCAATAATGATATGATGGTCTTAAATAGGCAACATAGTCAGTATTTGTACAAATATTCCGTATGTTAATTTTCACTCTTTTTTTACACTTTGGAAAAATATAATTAAATTGCCTATCCATGTCAGATTTCCGAATACATGCCAAAGAGTCAGAAATAAAAAAACTATAATCCCCATCTTGTGCGATATTTCCAATATATGAAGCAACTAAACTATCTTCAATATAAATCAAACGGTATATTTTCTTTGGGTAATGTAGCAGAGTTTGGCAACGTTTCAGAATTTTTTTTTTCATAAATGATAGAACTATTAGTTAAATCTATGCTCAAGCCACAAGAATTTGGCTTTCCATTTAATAGCATTTCGGTTAAACAACTTAATGTAGTAAGTATGTTACCAAAATTCTGAGTAGGATGAGGATACATGTTTTTTGCATATGCCGTTATTTGTATAAGATAATATTTCCATTTTTTTTTTTTAGTGGGACAGAATTAGGTATATCTATTTCCGTTTCTATTTCATGTAAAATTTCATAACAAACTTTTTTCGTTCCATCTTCAATTATGTTTACTCCCTCCTCCTCCTCCCCCCTCCTACTCGCCGCCCCGCCCCCATTCCAAAACGGCGTAATCTCCTGTGTCTCACTATGCCTCCGATGCAGCATAGAAATTCCTGCTAAGGCATTGCTTTCTACAGATTGCGTACCCGAATGCGTTGTGCGAAACAGCCCTTCTGTTTGCAGATTCACAGGCACAAGCAAATCTGTAGGAATACGGTCAAGAATAGGCAGATGCTGATATTCCATACGAATAATGTCGTGCTGCTTGCCAATATACACCGTTACCGATTCGCCTTGCAATACCGTTTTTTGGGCAAGTCTCACAATGCTTTCAAGGGCTTCGGGGCGCAAAATAGCGATATAATCTGCCAGCGTTTTTGTGCCTTCTTTCAGGTCTTGCCACAGTTTGCTGCTGCGTTTGAGTTCCAAAGCAGGGAGTTCTATTTGAAAAAAGAGTTTCCAATATTGTGGATGTTTGCTATCTAATGCGCTTAGCACACTGCTTGTATCTTGCGGCGCAAAAACAGGTTCTATACTACGCAGTTGCAGGTTTCCGCCAAACAAAGGGGGGATTTTGTAATTTGCTTTGTAAAAATGCCGTTCTATCTGTTCATTTTTCTTGGCAGCCCATTTCTCCCAAATTGCCATCACCTCTGCCTCGTTGTCTGGCACACGCAAAAAAGGATGCGCAAAACCATCGGGGTCTTGATAGGAAAAATGCCCGTTTTGAGATGCTTCAAAATGTTTCAGCCCTTTTTCGCCAAAAAGCAAATAGCCCAATTCTTGCGCCCTCGAAGCGATAAGGCTGGGCGGAATACTGCGATAATATAAGGCAGAAAATGCGTCTTGAAGCGTGAGGTTTTCTGCTGTGAAAGGATTAGGTGCGCTTGCCATAAAAAAGAAGGTTTACATGATGTGATACATAAAAAAAGCATATCTGCCTTTTTAGCCCAAAGCTAACAAAGGTAAATATGCCTGTCTCATACAATATAGTACAGAAAAGGAATTACCCCCCCCCTTGTATATTTCCAATATTAAAGTATTTTGTTTTCATTTTGGTCGTTTTGTATTTGACATTACGATATTTTTTTGAGAAAAACAAATTATATTATACTTTTTCTTAGAAATATTTTTTTATAACTAAACAACTGTAAAATATCCCGATTTTATCGAAGTAATGTAAGTTGCGTACTGTTTTTAGCGTACTGCGATTCTTCAGAATCTCAGGATATCAACAAAACATGTATGCTTAATGGTTTGCTTTTTTATGCGATTCTGGAGAATCGCAGTACGAACATCGTTATAATCGTTTTCATTTGCAACTTACATTAAGTAAACAATCTATCGCATCTGTGAGCAGGTGAAATAGCAAACCGATTCCAGCTATTCTTGTTTTCGGAAAAAAAAGCAGACATACATACACGCACATTGCCCAAAAAGTATGCAAAGGATGAAAACCTATGCTACAACGATTCGGGTCAAACATGGGGTTTGCCAGTAAATGGTCGGCATCTATGAGCATGGTAGCAAGTAAAATAAGGTAATTTTCTTTCCATCTTGTGGCAGAAAGCCCCCGAGCAATTGCAAGTGGAAAAAGGAAATGAAGGCTATAATGAATGATTGTACGTAGCAAATGGAAATATTATAATAAGTTCAAACACAAAATCCCGAAGTTATCAGATAACTTCGGGGTATATTTTGCCGTAGGGAAAGGAGCTTATGCTTCTTCTTTTCCTTCGATGATTTGCTGACCTTTGTAGTAACCGCTTGTAAGATTTACTCTGTGGTACAAAGTAGCCTCTCCTGAAACAGGATCCATGTAAAATGTTCTTGTCGTCAATTTGTCGTGCGTTCTACGTTTATCTCTACGTGTACGAGATACTTTACGTTTAGGATGTGGCATGAATTATAAATTATGAGTTATGAATGATGAATAATGTGTTTATATGCTGAATGAAAAGTGTTTTAACTTATTGATATTCAACATATAAAATTATACTAAATCGCTTTCGCCTGTAATGTACTGCATGATTTTTGGGTCGCATTGCTCGCCTATATCTTCGTGTACATTGCGAAAAGGAATTGCTATACCGATAAAATCATATAAATCTTGTACTAAACTTATATGTGGCTGATTTTCAGAGATATAAATAACTTCCATATCATCTGTTTCCTCCATTTTTTCACTAAAAGAATAGATGACTCTGTGATTCGATTCGATAGGAATCTTGATTAATTCTAAACATCTATCACATTCTACTTGCGCCCATCCTTTGAGATGAAATTTTGTATCTAAATGTGAATGATATTTTTCCACTTGCACTACCGCATCTACCTCACAATCTTCTATATAACTCGTTTCAAAATGTGTTAAAAACTCACTGTTTACAATATATCTTTCTTCATTGTGTCCCATTCTTAATTTGGGAACGTCTAAGGAATATTGTCTTTCAAATGCTTTTTTCACGATTTTTCGACTGTCTTGTAATTGAATTTAAAAAAATGCTTTTTTTCAAAGAGCGTGCAAAGGTAAGACATTTTTTTTTACTGTACAACCTTTTTCGATTATAATTTATTCAGGCAAAGTCGTAAAAATTTTCAACACCTGCCCAGGACTTAGCACATCAGAAGTCAAATTATTCGCTTTTTTAATAATTTCTACTTTGGTTTGATATTTTACCGAAATCTTCCACAAGGTTTCGCCAGCAACCACTTTATGCTCAAGCCATCGCGAAGTTTGTGGCGTTTCGGGTTTTTCTTCCACAGCCGTAGAAGACGTTACCACAGGTTTAGGCGTTTCTTTGGGCGGCTCTACTACCGTAGTTTTGGGCGGTGTAAGCGTAGTTGTTGGCGGCGTAGTTCCTGCTTGTGGGCTAATCGAAGTCGATTGCGTAGTTGCTGACGATGTTTTCGGCTGTTGTTCCTCATTCACACCTGGTGTTCCCATTTGATTTACCCAATATTTATTTCTCAAAACAATGAGTTTCTCATTTTTGGGACGTACATCTTTTAGATACAAACGTTGTCCAATATAAATATGTCCATCTTTAGGAGAAATATTGTTTTTTTGGTACAATTTCTTGGCAGAAGTATGATGTTTTGAAGCTATTTTATTCATGGTTTCGCCTGCTTTTACTACATGAAAGGAAACCTTATTACCTTTCGCCAAATAAATGACCATTCCTTTTTGCGGTTCTTCATTGGTAATCAAGCCATTCCATTGCAAAATATCCGAATATCGTTTGTTGTATAACAGTGCCAAATCTGCCAATAAAGTTGTGCCTTCATAGATAATATACTCCAAAGGAAAACCATATTCTTTGGCGGCTAAACCATAATACAAGTCATCTTCAATGTTGATGAGTGCATATTGGTCTTCGGTCAAAGCATTCAACGGCAATGCCTCTTTACTCGTCAAATCTACGGGCATCATGCTTACAGGTGGGGCAGCAGGCGTATTTTTCGGAGCAGGTTGGGGAATGCTAGGATTTGTTTCGCTAGGCGATTTTGCTACAATGGCGGGTGATGGATTGGGCTTAGGGGCGGCAACTTGCGCAGGTGGTGGCGTGGGCGTTGCGCCAGGTTTAGGCGCATTTTTTGCTGCAATCAACATCATTTTTGTAGGGTCTGGCGTATGACCAATGTATAAATCCGTTCTTGGAATATAATAGGTACACATTTCTCCTTCAGGAATTTCATTGTTGAGTATCCACTTATTCCACTTGTTAAACTGCTCTAAACTAAGGTTGTTTTGCGTTGCCAAATCTTCTGCGGTAATAGGACCTACTACCGATATGGGTTGCAGCCATGTTTGTGGTTGAAGCGTGATTTTTAGTGCATCTTCATACGCCAATTTATAGGCGATGGTTTTGAGCAAATACCAATGCGTATTTTCGTCTATTGTCAGCGTTTTGGTACCATAAATGGCAGGGTCTGTATGTTTAATTGCGCCTGTTTGCCCCTCATAATAGCATATAATCGCATAAAGCCAGTGGTCAAAATCCTTGTTTGAACGGCGCAAATACTTTACTGCTGCTTGCGATGAACGAAAAATATGCTTTCTTTCATCTATAAAATTGCTGACCTTTAAGCCATTTTCTTTGGCAGCATCATCTTTAAATTGCCAAAAGCCAATGGCATTTGCCGAAGATTTGGCATCAGCAAAGAGGTTACTTTCTTGGATGACGAGGTATTTTAAATCATCGGGCAAGCCGCCATCTTTCAAGGCTTCTTCTACAAAAGGTAAATAGGTATCGGCTCTATCTACGGCTTCGTTAAAATATTTAGGACTTTCGTACAATTTTTTCTTGTATGTACGCAATTTTTGCTTTGCCCCTTCTGTAATGGTAACTTCTATATCACAAAAAATCATTTTATCTGGAACAGAAGATGTTGTTTGTGAATGAGATAGGGAAAATGCAAGCCAAAATAACAATAAAGTATGCATGGAGAATTAAAAATTAATGGTTAAAAATGAATAAATAGCATGAAGATAATACTATCATTTTTACAAAAATCTATATAAGTAATGCAGATCAAATAAGATACGAATTTGTGTTATTGCCCCCTTAGGGGCAAAATATCGGTAGAAAATAATAAATCGCCCCAGGTTCGTCCAAATTTTTCGTGCAAGCACGAAAAAATGGGTAAAATCGGGGGGATTTGTCGCCATTTTTACCGATATTTTGTGCCTTGTTAGTGAGCGGTGTCGAACTACGGCACAGGATAAATGGAGAAATAATGTTTGATAAAAATTCGTCCTTTATTTCCATTACTAAAAGTTTTTTTGGATAAACAAATATTTTACTTTTTACGAATCATCATAATGCCATCTCTAACGGGCAATAAGACACATTCCACAGAAGGGTCTGCTAAAACCATTTTGTTGAACCTGTCTATACTGATAGTATCTTTGTCGGAATGAGTCTGTATATCAGCCACTTTCCCACTCCAAAGCACATTATCTGCAAGAATAATGCCACCCTTTCGGAGTTGTTTGAGAATGATAGGATAGTAATTCACATAATTTTCCTTATCTGCATCAAGAAAAACCAAGTCCCATGTTTCTGTCAAAGTAGGAATAATGTCCAAGGCATTGCCAATATGCAGCGATATTTGGGCTTCTATTCCTCCTTTCTGCCAATATTTGCGGGCGATATGCTCCAATTCAGCGTTTTTTTCGATGCTAAAAATCTTGCCATTTTCTGCCAAACCTTCTGCCAAGCAAATCGTAGCATAGCCCGTATAAGTCCCAACTTCTAAGATGCGCAAAGGACGTATCATATTGGCAAAAAAAGACAACAACCTGCCCTGATAATGCCCCGAAACCATGCGAGGATACAGCACTTTTAGATAGGTTTCTCTGTTCAAATCTTGCAACAATACAGATTCTGGCTGTGTATGTTGTTCTGCATAAAAATTGATGTGTTCTGGAAGGAAATTCATATTTTTTTAATACGGGTTTATAATTTCAATTTCTTAAAAATAAATTCAGGTATATTCCTGATAATAAGCATAATATATTTCCACATCCACAAAGTATAAAGCGTATTTTTCTCTTTTTGTGCGGCTTTATAAATGTCTTTTGCAACTTGTGCAGGCATCGCAGTCAAAGGCGCAGGAAGTGGCAAATGCTCCGTCATAGCAGTGCGCACGAAGCCTGGCTTTACTGTCAAAACATGCACACCCGATGCGGCAAGTCGGTTGCGTAAGCCCGATAAATATGCGGAAAAACCCGCCTTTGCACTTCCATACAAATAATTAGACACTCTGCCTCTATCCCCTGCCACAGAACTGATGCCAATAATTGTTCCTTTTTGAGCGACTTCCATTTCGGCTGCCGCTTTTTCCAAAATAGAAACTGCGCCTATATAATTGACAGCCAAGGTGTTTTCTGCCAAAACCCAATCTTTTTCTGCCGCCTTCTGCTCATACATCACTCCAAATACGCAGATAACAACATCGGGTTTTGGGCTGAATTGCTGATAAAAACCTGCATGACTTTCGTAGTTTTTGGCATCAAACTCAACCGCTTTTACCGCTATATTATAACGTATCTTCAAATCGCTTACATCTGCCGCTAAGCTATGGCTATTTCTTGCCGCTAAATAGAGATTATGCCCATTTTGAGCGTATTCGTGCGCCAAGGCACGAGCAACGTCTGATTTTGCACCGAGTATGAGAATATTCATTTGTATATGTATTTTTAGGCTACAAATATACAGTTTTTAATTAGGATAACTAATAGGTTCTTACATCATGGAAAAAAGTGATTCACTTGTTGAAAGCGAACCACTTTTTCTCGATTTTCAGTAGGCTTGTGCTACTTATTTTGCAATATTGATAAAGGTATTACCCAAAAAGCAAATGTAGCGGCTGTTTTTTCTATGAGATGGGAAAGATTAGCTAAATCAGCACTTTTTTCGTTACAGTAACAATTATTTTGTTTTTCATATTATCCATTCAAAGTAGCTTCTCGAATCTTATATTTACGCCCTTTTATTTTTTCTGATAGAATAATGGGCAGCAAATTTTTGAGTTTCTTTTTTCTCACTGCCACAAAAGACATAAAATCCAATTGTTCGATTAAACCAATGTCCTCGTTTGTCAAGCCGCCTATTTTAATCAAAAAACCTAAAATATCTCCCTTATTCAATTTGTCTTTTTTGCCGCCACTGATGTACAAAGTTGCCCATTCTGATATTTTAGGAATTTGAAAACTTTGTTGCAAAGCCCATTCTTGCGGCATTTCTGTGAGATATGCAGGCAAAACCTCCTCCTGATGCAAAAGAATATACGCATTTCCTTCCGCATTCATACGAGCTGTTCGCCCATTTCTATGCACAAAATCTTCATTTTTGAAAGGCAGATGATAATGAATAATATTTTTTACTGCGTTGATATCCAAGCCTCTTGCTGCCAAATCCGAAGCTACCAAAAAATGCGTACTGCCATTTCTAAATTGAATCAAGGTTTTTTCTCTGTCTATTTGCTCCATTCCCCCATGAAAAAAAGCATTTTCTATGCCCTTTTCCCATAATAATTTGCTCACTCTTTCGGTTGCATCTCGGTGATTGCAAAAAATAATGCTTGATGATGCGCCCAAATCGCAAAGCAAATGAAAGAGGCTATCTATTTTATCTTTGTCTTCGGAAATAACGGAATAAAGCGTAATACGAGCTTCTTCGCTTACCTCTCGGGTAAAATCCAATATTTTGGGGCGTGTAATGCCTGTAAAATCAGGAATCTTGATTTTACCCGTAGCAGAAACCAAGATTTTTGTGCTAATTTTGGGAAGGGCTTCACAAATATATGCCATTTGTTCATGAAAACCCAAAGCTAAAGATTTGTCAAACTCGTCGAATATCAAGGTATTAATACCCGAAAGTTCATAAGTTTGCCTATCAATATGGTCTGCGATTCTGCCTGGCGTGCCTATCAACAAAGCAGGCGGAACGCTCAAACTTTGTATTTCGACAGCAATATCATGTCCGCCATAACAGGCATTTACCTTAAAACCCGTTGCCATTTTGCGCCAAACCTGTTCAATTTGAATGGCTAATTCTCGAGAAGGCGTTAATATCAAACATTGAATATTTTTTTCAGATGCTTTTAATTTTGTGTAAATAGGCAACAAAAAAGCCAAAGTTTTGCCAGAACCTGTGGGGGCTAAAAGCAAAACTTCAGCTTCTTTTTGAATTGTCAGAAATGCGTCTTCTTGCATTTCATTCAATTTGGCAATGCCTAGATTTGAGATAATGTTTTGTAATTCTTCGTTTAATTGCATTTGGCAAAAATACGGAAAAAATTCAGCATAAAGACATCGCTTTTATCTTCCATCAGAAACAGGAGGTCTTTAAGGAACGAGTGAAAAATAAGATAGCCATATTTTGACAGGCTCAATAACCATTCTGCAAGAATCCAGAAAAGCTAAGTGATTCAGTATCAGTTTTCTGGATTCTTGCAGAATGGACAACCTTAACAAGTTATTTTTCACTCGTTCCTAATGCTTATTTTTTCTACAAAAGAACATAAATCTATTCTTGATGTATCAAGATAAGATAATTTTATTTCTCAAAAAAAGAGAAAAAATATTGACAATCCACATTGAGTTGCTATATTTGTGAACTTTTCACGAATAATACGTAAGGATTATGATTATTGAATTTAGTGTTGCCAATTTTCGCTCATTTAAAACGCTTCAAACCTTGAGTTTTGTGGCTGCAAATATTACGTCTAAAGATAAGAAAATAGATGAGAATAATGTAATTGAAATCCCTTCGGTTGCTTCAAAAAAAATGAAATTACTGAAAAGCAAGGCAATTTATGGGGCAAATGCCAGTGGGAAAAGTAATATTGTCAAAGCCCTTTCTGCGTTTTGGCGTATTATTCGCCATTCTGTAAAAAATGAAAAAGTAATTTCAAATGAAGTACAGAAATTTGAGCTTAGTACAGAAACAGTAAATGAGCCTACTTTTTTCCAGTTAATTTTTATCCATGAAAATGTAACTTATCGCTATGGTTTTGAAGTAAAAGAAAATAAAATCTTTGCAGAATGGCTTTTTGGAAATCCGAAAGGGGTAGAAGTTCCTTTTTTTACAAGAGAAAATAGAGAGGTCAAGGTAAATGAAAGGTCTTTTAAAGAAGCAAAAAAGTATGAATCTTTGTTAGATAATGAAAATAATGAGATTTTTAGAGATAATTCCCTTTTTCTCGCTTCTGTTTCTGCAATGGGCGAAAAAACAGCGAAAAGCCTTGTAACAGAAATCCTTAGTATCTCTATGGTTTCAAGTGCAAATGACCCTGTGCTAAAAGAGTTGATGAGGGCAGAAATGCTAAAAGGAAAGGAAAAGGAAGCCGATTTTAAAGTAATGGAACTGCTACGAACAGTCGATAATATAGAACAGGTAGAAATGACAGAAATAGATAAAGAGGACTTGCCTGAAGAAGTTCTTGAAGAATTAATAGACTTCATTCATAGTGAAGAGTGGCATATTGCTCCTAACTTTCATTCCATTAGAAACGTATATGATGCTCAAAATGAAATGCAAAGTAGTATTAAAGGCAACTTTGAAGAATGGGAATCAGAGGGAACAAAGAAATTTTTTTACCTAAGTCCTTTGTTAATAGTTGCCTTAGAAAAAGGGGAAATGCTCATTATTGATGAATTTGATGCAAGGCTTCACCCACTTTTGACACATAAAATAGTAAGCCTTTTTAATTCCAGTATTACAAATCCTAAAGGGGCGCAACTTTTGTTTGTAACGCATGATACCAGTTTTTTGCAAGCCGATATTATGCGCCGAGACCAAATTTGTTTTGTAGAAAAAGATAAGTTTGGCAGTTCTACGTTGAAAACTTTGGTAGAATTTAAGGGAGTACGCAATGATGCAAGTTTTGAAAAAGATTATTTGCAGGGAAAATATGGAGCAGTTAAATTTTTGAATGATTTAGAAAATGCTTTTATCCAATAAACTTATGCCAAAACAAATAAGAGTACCAAAAATTTCGGATAGCAATAAGCCTTGGAATCGCAAAAAAGCAAATAAAACACCTTATCAAATAGAAAGTATAGCAAAAAAGAAATCTTTTCTGATTATTTGTGAGGGTAAAAATACAGAACCTGAATATTTTAAATCTTTTCCTGTTGTTACAGCAACTATCGAAACGATTGGAAAAGGTGCATCAAAAACAGCCTTAGTGAACAAAGCCATGGAAGAAGCCCGTAAAACGAAATTCAAAGGTTATGAAGTTTGGTGTGTTTTTGATTTAGACATAAAATATGATGATGCTACGATAAAAAATGATTTTGATACAGCAATTGAATTGGCAAAACAACAAGGTTTTAGTGTTGCTTATTCTAATGATGCCTTTGAATTGTGGTTTGTGTTGCATTATAAAACCATAGATGCCCAACTCACAAGGCAGGAATATTATGAGATGTTACGAGAAGAATGGGGATTTAATTATGAGAAAAAAGGCAAGGAAATGGCTATTTGCAAGAAAAACTACAAACGATTGCAAAATCATCCTGCAAGTCAAGAAGAGGCTATTTTGCGAGCAGAAAGGTTACACAATCTATTCAAAGATGAAAAATATTGCGAGCAAAACCCTTGTACGACAGTATATGCGTTAGTTAGGGCATTAAATGAGTGCATATAAGATATTAAAAAGCGGCTTGTCAAATCAAATTTTGACAAGCCGCTTTTAGTTAAGCCCTCTCCAACTCATACAAAAATTTCGTACCTGCATCTAATTTCCGAGTATAAGAAGTACTTTGAATAAACACATTATACTCAGCAAGGGCAGCTTTACATTTTTTGGGAGAAACGCTCACAGTTCCTGTTTCTCCCAAAATGCCCAACTTTTCTCTACAAAAATCACGGTCATCTGTCATTTCGCCCGTTTCTTTATGCACAAAAACGATTTTTTTGTGGTCTTGTACCTTTTCGCTGCTCACAAGTTGATAATAACCCGAACCTGCTTTGAAAGATGCCCCATGTTCTGAAACAAAATCTTGAATTTTGCAGTCATATTCCACATTCATCACCTGAAAACGAGAAAGCATTTCGATTTTGTCGGCATCAACGTCTTCTACTACGCCACTTGCTCTTTTGAGTTTAGAGAACATGCTTTTCAGCATCATGTCTTTTTTGAAACGCTCATCAGAATTTTCATATTCTTCCAAATTTCCATCTTGCTGATAGGTAATAGCGGTCAGATACTGTGGCAAGTTTTTGAACTGTGTTAAATCCAATTTTACGCCGCCTGTAATTTTGCTCATGCCCTCATAAAACTTGGTAGAACTTTTGCTCCCCATCGCTTGAATCGCATAGATTTGTACCCCCATATCTGCCAATTTCTTGGATTCATCTCGCCAATCAATGTTATAAGTAGTGCCGCCATATTTGTAG